>JAKFXC010000039.1:6016-33038 GCA_021731625.1 Candidatus Omnitrophota bacterium | reverse complement strand
GGGATCATGGGCGGGGGGATTGCACAGCTGCTGAGCAATCGCGGGGTGTGGGTGCGTCTGAAAGACATCAACTATGATGCCATTGCCAAAGGCTTCAAAGCCGCGTTCGACGTTTATAAGGGCGCCCTCAAACGGCGGCGCCTCAAGCCGGCGGAACTCAATATCAAAATGGCCATGATTTCCGGCACCCTCGATTACAGCGGTTTTAAAGATGCCGATATGGTCATCGAGGCCGTGGTTGAAAACATGGACGTCAAAAAGAAAGTGTTTGCCGAGTTAGGGGAAAGGGTCTCACCGCAGACCGTCTTGGCCACCAATACGTCGTCGCTGTCTGTCACCGAAATGGCCAAAGTGGCCAAGGACCCTTCCATGGTCATCGGCTTCCATTTTTTTAATCCCGTGCACCGCATGCCGCTCATTGAAATCATCACCGCTCCGCAAACCTCCAAGAAAACCGTGGTCACATCACTTGAGTTTGCCAAACGTTTGGGCAAAACGCCGATCGTGGTCAAAGATGGCCCGGGCTTTTTAGTCAATCGCATTTTGTTGGCGTATATCAATGAGGCCGGCCGCCTGCTGCAGGACGGGCTCGCCATTGAACGCACCGATAAAATCGCCACCGACTTTGGCATGCCCATGGGGCCTTTTACCCTCGCCGATGAGGTAGGTTTGGATGTTGGTGTCAAAGTCCTGCACATCTTAGAAGCCGGACTAGGGTCGCGTTTTAAACCCGGCGCTATTTTTGAGCAGGTAGCCGAGAAGAAATTACTGGGAAAAAAATCCGGCAAAGGTTTCTATATCCATGAGAAGACCCGCAGCGTTAATTCCGAAATCGCCGGCATGGTCAAGGTCACCGGGTCCGCCTCCAGCCAGGAAGCCATCGACCGCATGATGTATATTATGGTCAATGAGGCGGCTATGATCCTGCACGAAGGAATTGTAGATGGGCCGGACACCGTGGACATAGGCATGATCATGGGCACTGGGTTTCCGCCGTTTAGGGGCGGATTGCTCCGGCATGCCGACAGCGTCGGAATTGGTCAAGTGGTCAAGACCATGGAAGGTTTCGAGGCCCGTTTTAAAGACGGCCGTTTCAAACCCTGCGCCTATCTGGTCGATTTGAACAAGCAAGGCCGCAAATTTTTTAATTAATGCATAACGCCCCGGAACCGGAAGACAAACGAAAACTGCTGAAGAAGCTCCTATGGGTTGCCGTCGGGATCTTGTTTCTGGTGGTTTTTAATTACATGTCTTTTGCCGGGGGATTTGATAAATACGTTGACCCGCTGTACGGCTTTTCGGTGTCTTATCCCAGCGATTGGCAAAAGGTAGAACATTTTCAACCGGGCGCCGCCGCGGTTTTTATCTCACCCAAAAGCAAAAAAACAGACAAATATCGGGAAAATTTTAATATCACCGTCCAGGACATCCCGCCGGATGTGGCCACCGTGGAGGCCTATACGGAGAGGGCTACTATGCAAATGATGGCGGTGTTTCCTGACATTACAGTGGAATCCTCAGAACCCATTACGTTCGGCGGGAGAAAGGGGAGGCGAGTTTTGTTTTCGGCGGAAAAAACCGTGAAGTTAAAAATTGTGGCCGCCTGGACCATCAAAGGGGCAGCGAAGGCCTATGTGTTGACGTTTATGACCACCTTTGACGAATACAAAAAATATTTGCCGATGGTCAACTATATGATTAAGTCTTTCCGTCTCACAAATTAAAGCCCCATACGTTCGGTTAGGAATTCTTCCACGGTGTTGCACTGCAGGTACGGATTGGTGGTTTTTTGGTGGCCGATCGTGTCCGTCGGAGTTGGGCCATAATTATGGCCGGGATGGACAATGGTCTCATCCGGCAGTTTCATGATGACGTTATTCAAGCTGCGGTACATGGCCCGCGGGTCCCCGCCGGGCAAATCGCAGCGCCCGCACCCGTCAATAAACAAGACATCCCCGCAAATTAACTGTCCCTGGGCCAGGAAACATTGGCATCCCGGAGTGTGCCCCGGCGCATGCAGAACATCAAAAGACAAGCTGCCGATTTTTAGGCTGGCCCCGTTGTCAATCGGCGCCAGATTATTCAGGCTGGCTGTCAAGAAGGGAGCTTCGTGTTTGGAAATATAGACCGGAACATTATGGGTTTTGAGCAATTCGGACAGGCCGTTGACATGGTCGGGGTGGGCGTGGGTCAAGAACACCTGCGTTATGGTGTATCCTAAACGTTTGGTTTCCTTCAGCAGGAAAGGAACATCCCAAGCCGGGTCCACCATGGCCATTTCTTTGCTGGCAGGATCGCCTAAGAGGTAAAGGAAATTATTGAGCGGGCCGATTTCGTACTGTTGAATGAGCAGTTGATTTTTCATGTAATTTATTTATACTGGTATTCTAACATATGGCCTTACTTGAATCGATTAAAATTCCATTGGGCACTGCCATGCCGGACTTTGAGTTAAAAGATCCGTTCGGCAAGGCATATAAGGCCAGTGAACTCTTCGGAGAACGCGGCCTGCTCATTGTCTTTACCTGCAATCATTGCCCGTATGCGCTGGCGGTTTGGCCCCGGGTGGTGCGTCTGGCCCAATATGGCAAAGGCATGCGCCTCAACACCGTGGCGATCAATCCTAATATCAATCCTGACTATCCCGACGATGCTCCGGACAAAATGAAGCTGAAAATCAAGGAACTGGGGTTGGATTTTCCTTATCTTGTCGATGAGACCCAAAAAACTGCCGAAGCCTTTCGGGCTCAATGCACGCCCGACATTTATTTATTTAACAAAGACAAGAAACTGGTCTATCACGGCCGCATTGATGACAATTGGAAAGACGAGGCCGCGGTGACCCGTGAAGAACTCAAGGAAGCCATGAACAATATGGCGGCCGGTCGACCCCTCGAGGTCAAACAAAATCCCTCCATGGGTTGCTCGATCAAATGGCGCGGTTAACTTACGCACGTCCCAATCTCCTGATCCGCTTTCCCTTGAGATGAAACCTGAAATTTACTTGACGTGCATGTTCGATTTTGTCCGTGAAGCCGGGGCTTTGGCGTTGGCTTACATCTCGGACAGCTCCCCGGGCCTTAAAAGCGACCAAACCATCATCACTCGGGCCGATCGGGAGATCTCCGCCTTATGCCGGCAGAAATTGGCTGCTTTCTTAAATGATCCCACGCATATCCTGGTTGACGAAGAAGACCCCCAGATGGGCAAGTATTTGGATCAATCTCTGCTGGGGAAAGCCAAGTTTATATGGTCGGTCGATCCGATTGACGGCACCCGTATTTATGCCAATCGCATGCCCACGTTTGGCATCTCGCTGGGTTTGCTTAAAGACTTAAAGCCTTGGCTCGGTGTGGTTTATTTTCCGGTCCTAGATGAGTTGTTCTTCTGTAACGGCAGCGAGGCGTTTTTTGTGTCCCGGCCATTTACTTCCAAGGAACAGAAAACCAAAATTGTGCCCATCGACGAGCCTATCGGCCCGCAATCCATATTTTTTTGCAACGACACTTTTTTTCAGAAGTTTAACTGGGGGGACCGGGATTTCCATATTATGATCCACGCCTGCGCCGTGCTGAACCTTTGCTGGCCGTCCATTGGTCGGGGGATGGGGTGCTTTTTGCGCTCGCATCTATGGGATTTTGCCGGCAGCTGGCCGATTATGCGGGCGGCGGGGTTAAGCTTCCGGTCGGTGAAAACCGGCAAATGTCTTGAGCAAATTGACGTATCGCTCTTCGAAATGGGCCAAAAGTCCTGGGAATTAAAAGAGTACTATCTTGTTTCTTCGGAGCGCAATTACCCTATCATCAAATCAAAGATCATCGGCATATGATTCTGGCCATTGACATAGGAAATACTACTACGGGTTTGGCAGTCATGCAGAAGGGGGAGGTCTTGGATTTCAAGAGCTTGGATTCTTCGCTTAAAGCGGCTGCTTTTGAAACCCAGCTTAAGAAAACCTTTAAGCGTTTTCTTAGGAAAGGGTATGTTTTTAAAATGGTTATAATTTGCAGTGTTGTGCCCAAAAAAATACGATTAGTGGAGCGATTTACCCATAAAATCAATAAAATTGATACAAAAGTGGTTGGAGTAGACATAAGCGTTCCGATAAAAAACCTCTATAAAAACCCCCGGCAAGTGGGCCAAGACCGCTTGGTAGGTGCCTACGCGGCTTTGCGTTTATATGGCAAGCCCATCATTGTTATCGATTTAGGCACTGCCATCACTTTTGACGTCATTTCCGCTCGCCGGGAGTATTTGGGAGGGGTGATTGTGCCGGGTTTGCGGCTTTCCGCCGAGTCTTTGTTTCTAAAAACTGCCTTATTGCCGAGGATCAGTCTGAAGGCGCCTCGACATGTGATCGGCCGAACTACCCAAGACAGCATATTAAGCGGGTTGTTTTATGGCTATGGCTCCCTTTGCCGAGGCTTTATAGAGCTCATCTCCAAGCAGCTCAAAGCCCGGCCTAAGGTGGTCATGACCGGCGGGCACACCCAGCTTATGAAGAAGTTTGTCTCTCCAAAAATCCGCATCATCGATCCCTTTCTGGTCCATAAAGGCATGGCTTTTTTGGCCCAACAAGACGTCTCCTAAAGATTCCCTAAAGATTCCCTAAAGATTCCCTAAAGATTCCCTAAGGATTCCCTAAAGATTCCCTAAGAAGATTCCCTAAGAATTGGCGTATGCTTAAATCATGTGGCACACTTATTTAAAGTATCTTAAATGGGCAGGTATTCAGCCATCTAAAACGGCCCGGACGGCGATTCGATGCTAAAGCGACATTCTATGATCAAGCTTATCCATATTTTTACTTTGCACGCCTTTTTAATGGCTTGCCTTCCGAATGTTCAAGCCGGCGAAGTGGTGGTTCCGGTTTTGCCTAAGCCTGGGGCCTTGGCCTCATTGAGCTCTGCTTTTGTGCCTGCGCATTTGACCGGCATTGTTCTTCATCCTGAGCATGCCCTGCAATTCGATTTCTTGGTTGATCCGGGTGATGGAAACTTGGATGCCGATCAGAAAAACCAGGAGTATGAAAAGTTAGTCAAATATTTTTTAGCTTCCTTGGCGGTGCCTGAAAAGGAGCAATGGGTCAATTTATCGCCTTACGAAAAAGACCGCATCGTTCCGGACGCTTTCGGAAAAACTGACATGGGGCAGGACCTCTTGGCCCAGGACTATTTGCTCAAACAAATTTCCGCGTCGCTCATGTACCCCGAGTCGGGTTTAGGGAAAATGTTTTGGGACAAAGTGTATGCACAATCGCGCCAGAAATTCGGCAATGCTCAGATTCCCCAAAATACGTTTAATAAGGTTTGGATTGTGCCGGATACAGCGACAGTGTACGAGAGTGGACAGACGGCGTATCTTGTCCAAAGCCGACTGACCGTGATGATGGAAGAGGATTATCTGGCAGTACGGAAGCAAAAGTCCGGTGCTAAAGAAGGTGGAATGGCTTCGCAAATCATCCGCGAGGTTATCTTGCCGGAACTGGAACGCGAAATCAACGAGGGCAAGAATTTTGCTCAATTGCGTCAGATTTACAGCGGCATGCTGCTAGCCACGTGGTTTAAAAAGGCCTTACGGGAATCCTTGCTGAGCAAAATGTACGCTGACAAGGCTAAACTCAGAGGGATTGAGCGCGACCCTCAAAATATTGAGAGCATTTATGAGATGTATTTGACGGCGTTTAAAAAAGGCGCCTATAACTACATCAAAGAAGAAAAAGATCCTCAGACGGCGAGTATGATCCCCAAGAAATATTTTGCTGGCGGGATCATCGGGTATCAAGACGATCTGGTTAAAAAAACCATGCTTTCCGAAGCGGCTATGGTCAGTTTAGTGGTGAACAACAGGCGCCGTCCGGACGCGGCTACGGTTGATTTTAAGGCCGCTTCCGAGCCGGCCGCAGTGCAGACGCGTCGTATTGGGTCGATCCGAGGCGCCATTAAGCTAATCACATCGTATCCTTCATTAGGGCAGGCCATGAAAAGCACGGTCTTTGGAGCGACCTTATGCGTTATGGGTTGCGGGGTGATGCCGTTTCAATTAGATTACCCCCATAAGTATCTTGTAGGCCCGGTGCCGACTCAGAGGAGCTTGTATAATTATGAAGAAGCCGTCCGTTTGGATCTGTCCGGGAAGCAATTCGATCGGTTTTATAAAGGAGAACAGACGGAAGTTAATGCTGGCCAGCTGGAGATCCGCAAAGGAGGGACCTATGTTGTGAGAAGTTTTCGTGATGGCGATAAATTTAAAGGGAAAGTTGGTGAGATTCATGACTGGGGGGAGGGATATCTGCTTAGTCTGGATTTTAATGGACGCAGACTTACTCTTAACCTCAGGAAGGACGGGCGATGGGCCAATTCCGTACGATCTTGGTATCGTTAGAGAAGATCAAGCCATGACTGTTATTGAAGAGAACCCGATGATGGGCCGACGAGACTTTCTCAAATTAGCTACGCCAACCACCTTGGGGTTAGACTTTCTCAGAGGCAGCGCCCTGGCCCAGACCAAGAGCCCGGCCATTCGGGATTTTGTGACGTTGTTGACCGATCATGGTCAGGAACAACGGCCGTGGCCCAATAATCTTAGACCATATTTGGCATTTGACCCTAAACGAGATGGAGAGATCAAGGTCAAAATGCTTTTTGGCATCTTCCAATGGCTCAATGTAGTCAAACCAGAGCGCATGAAACAATTCACCGACATCATTCAAGAATCCGGCGGTCGGTTTGTATTAGAAGATGGTGATGCCTTAGCCATTTTTAAAAAAGCCGCCAAGGTCGCACCGGCAGACATGACAAATGTCGATGCCATTAGCATCACCGGAGATATTGCGGGGGTGCCAGAACGCAGGGTGATTTTTGATTACAAATTGTTTTCTTCGGACATTGTCGGATTAATTCCGGCGTTTATCCATCAAATTTTGGGAGTGCAGATCGAGGGTGATGAAATCAGGGCCTTTACATATACCATCAGCCTGCTCAAGGAAATCACGGATGATCGGGAGTTTGCAAAGAAATATCCCCAGCTCACTTCGGCGCTGAAAGACAAAATTATTCTCGAAGAAAAAAAACTGGCTAACTGGAAAAAATTTAATTTTGCTATGAATGCCTCAGTTCCAGAGAGCCAAGACGCTCTCGGCGGTATTGATATGAACGCCGCCAATTTGGACATGATCATCAAACGCGACGGCAATGGCGTACCCTTGCCGGTCAATCAGCAAGATTTGGGGCAGATGGGCAATCTAGGGGGGCTGGTGCCGCGCGTCATCGAAATCAGGCCTGCCTCAACATTGCCGTTATTTAGCCGCATCCCTCAAGAGCAAGATATCCTCGCCTCGCGCGCATCGAATGACTAATCTTTAATTTGGCAGACAGTCATTTTGACTGCTAAAGAATTTTCTTGACAAAAATTTTACCTTTGTTATATTAGCACTCCATATAGATCACTGCTAAAACCAATTTCAGGAGATTATATGACCACCAAAACATTAAAGATGGAGGATAAACGTATGGCAATTCAACCATTAGGCGACCGTATTGTTGTGAAAGCCTTGGAGGCCAAAGAAGTGACCAAGGGGGGCATTGTGATCCCGGATTCGGCCAAAGAGAAACCCCATGAAGGCAAAGTGGTGGCTGTGGGCAAAGGCAAAGTTTTAGACAACGGGCATGTGCATGCTCTGGAAGTCAAAACCGGCGACCGGGTGCTTTACGGCAAATACAGCGGATCTGAAATCACCCTGGATGGGGATGAGTTATTGATCATGAAAGAGGAAGATGTTCTGGCCATTGTCAAGTAAGGCCGGGGTTCTTTTTTGGTGCATTTAACTTTTTTATTATAAGGAGAGTTCTCATGGGAGCCAAGCAATTATTATTCGACGATGAAGCTCGTCGCAAAGTTTTAAGAGGGGTGGAACAGTTGTCCCGCGCGGTCAAAGTGACCTTAGGGCCCAAAGGCCGCAATGTGGTTTTAGACAAGAAATTCGGTTCTCCGACGGTCACCAAAGACGGCGTTTCGGTGGCCAAAGAAATTGAACTGGAAGATCCCTTTGAAAATATGGGTGCCCAGATGGTCAAAGAAGTGGCGGAGAAGACCTCCGACATCGCCGGGGACGGGACGACCACGGCCACCGTATTGGCGGAGTCCATTTACCGCGAAGGCCTCAAGAACGTCACCGCCGGTGCCAATCCCATGGCCTTAAAGCGCGGCATTGAGCAGGCCGTGGTGCGCGTGGTCGCTAAACTCGAAAAACTTGCCAAGCGCATTGATTTGAAGAACACCAAAGAGGTCGAGCAGGTCGCCACCGTCGCCGCCAATAATGATTCTGTCATTGGCAAGAAGATCGCCGAGGCGTTTGAGGCGGTGGGCAAAGACGGGGTCATTACCGTCGAGGAAAGCAAGACCATCCACACCGAACTTAAGATCGTCGAAGGCATGCAGTTTGACCAGGGGTATTTGTCCCCGTATTTCTCCACCGATATGGAGAAAATGATCTGCGAATTCGAAGATCCCTACATATTGCTTTATGAAAAGAAGATTTCTAGCATCAAAGACATTTTGCCGATTCTCGAAAAAGTCGCCAAGGGCGGACGGCCTTTGGTGATCATTTGCGAAGAGGTTGAAGGGGAGGCCTTGGCCACCCTGGTAGTCAATAAGATGCGCGGCACGCTCCACTGCGTCGCGGTCAAAGCTCCGGGCTACGGGGATCGCCGCAAAGAAATGCTCAAAGATATCGCGGTGTTGACCGGTGGCGACGCCGTTACGGAGGACCTCGGCAAAAAACTGGAAAACATCGACTTGCCTGATTTAGGCAGGGCCAAGAAGGTCAAAATCGACAAGGACAATACCACCATTGTGCAAGGGGCTGGAAAACCAGCGGACATCAAAGCCCGCATTGCCCAGATTAAAAATCAAATTGAATCCACGGACTCTTCCTATGATAAGGAAAAGTTGCAAGAACGCCTGGCCAAAATATCCGGCGGTGTGGCGATCGTCAACGTCGGCGCGGCCACCGAATCGGAAATGAAAGAAAAGAAAGCCAGGGTCGAAGACGCCCTGCACGCGACCCGCGCTGCGGTGGAAGAAGGCATTGTTCCAGGCGGCGGCGTTGCACTATTGCGCTGTGTCAAGGACCTGGAAAGTTTTGGGCTCAAAGGGGATGAAGCCACCGGGGCCCAAATCGTGCGGCGGGCTCTGGAAGAGCCCTTGCGCCAGCTGGCCTTCAATGCCGGCTTGGAAGGATCGGTGTTGGTCGAGCATTTGACCAATGAAAAAGACCTGTCCAATGGGTATGATTTTAACAACAACGAATATACCGACATGTTTAAGGCCGGGATCATTGATCCCGCCAAAGTGACCCGCACCGCCCTGCAGCATGCCGCATCCATAGCCGGATTGCTGCTGACCACGGAATGCCTGGTCACGGACTTGCCGGAAAAAGAAAAACCCGCGTCTCCACCAATGCCCGGTGGTGGCGGCATGGGGGGAATGTACTAAAATTCTAAAATTAGGGCCAGCCTCCAATTAATTCCAATTAATTGGAGGCTGGCCCTAATTTCTAGTAATAGTCTTTTTAGGGGACATATGAAAAAAATTTGTGGGGGCATATTATGCGGGGCTTTGCTTTTGGTCCTCGGCAGCTGTTCATCCAGCACAGGCAGTATGAAGGGTTCGGGTTTACCAGCGGGACAAGTCACCGCCAAAGCGCACATCGATAAAAGCAAAAATCAGGTTTGGATTGCCTCGTCCAAAGTGATCAACCAATTGGGATTAATAACTCGGGAAGACAGCACAGAAGGAAGAATGGAAGCCAACATCCGAGACGCCAAAGTCATCGTTATGGTCAACCCGCTCACGCCCCACAGCGTACGCATCGGCGTTAACGCCCACAAAAATCAATTGCCGGACCGGAATTTAGCCGCTGAAATCATCACCAAGATCCAAGAACGTTTAAAGTCATCCTAATCCTCAGGATTGAATTCCATTGACAATCCCACCTAATTGCTGTATAATTGCGCTTCTTATTTCAGGGATTTAATTTCTCTAGATTCCTATCTTGTTGCAATTGCGGAGGTTAGGAAATGGCTGATTGGATTGGCATTGGCCGGCGGGCTCGCCGATGCTATGGTTTTGATGAAATTGCCCTCGTCCCTGGTACTGTCACCATTAATCCCAATGAAGTTGATACCAGTTTTACTTTAGGCAAGCACACCTTCAAAGTCCCTATTTTGGCCGCTTCCATGGACGGCGTGGTGGATGTCAAGTTCGCCATTGCAATGGGCAAACTGGGCGGCATTGCCGTGCTCAATTTAGACGGTATCCAGACCCGCTATGAGCATCCCGAAGAAATCTTAACCCAAATCACTCAAGCCAGCCCCGAAGAAGCCACCAAGCTAGTCCAAAGTCTCTATGACAATAAGAAATTTCCCGTGCAGGCGAAACTTATTGCCAAACGCATCGAAGAAATTAAAAAAGCAAAAGTAACGGCCGTGGTCAGCTGTATCCCGCAGAATGCGGCGGAGTTTTCCAAGATTGCCATTGCCGCGGGGGTTGATGTGTTCATCGTGCAGTCGACTGTGGCCACGGTGCGCCACATCGCCACCGAATATAAGGTTCTGGACGTGGAAAAATTTTGCCGGCAGACCAAAATCCCGGTGGTTTTGGGTAATGCAGTGACCTACGACATGACCTTGGAACTTATGGAAGCCGGCGCTTCGGCAATTCTAGTGGGGGTTGGGCCTGGGGCAGCCTGCACCTCACGCGGCGTTTTAGGCATTGGGGTTCCTCAAATCACCGCCACCGTCGATTGCGCGGCGGCCCGGGACTATAATTTGAAACGTAAGGGAAAGTATATTCCCATCATCACGGACGGAGGTATGCGGATCGGCGGCGAAATTTGCAAGGCCTTTGCCGCTGGATCGGATGCGGTCATGGTGGGTTCGGCGTTTGCCAAAGCCGAAGAGGCCCCTGGACACGGGTTTCATTGGGGCATGGCCACCTCACATGCGAACCTACCGCGGGGGACCCGTATCAAAGTGGGCACCAGCGGAACACTAAAAGAAATTTTAATGGGACCTGCCAAAGTCGACGACGGTTCTCAAAATTTGGTCGGGGCTTTGAGGACTTCCATGGGGTCTTTGGGCACCCGCAATATTCAAGACATGCACGACGTGGAAATTATTCTTGCCCCTTCTATACAAACCGAAGGTAAGGTATTCCAGATTGGCCAGCGGGTAGGGATGGGTAAATGAGGCCTAAGTTAAGGAGAAGTGCGCATGGTTAAAAAAGTTGCTAAAAAGCAGGCCGCTGGGGGAGCAGTCAAGAAACCCACCAAGCAAAAAAAAGCCAGGCCTGTGTCCCGTCACCACATGTCACCCCGGAAAATTAAGAAAAAAGCCATGCATGGACTGATGAAGCCGATCAAGCTGCGCTCGCAGGCTAAAATCATCCCCATGGAGGTCCGCAAGCAGAGAAACCGCGACGTCATTTTGATCTTTGATTTTGGGTCGCAATACACCCAGTTGGTGGCCCGGCGCGTCCGCGAAAGCAAGGTCTTTAGCCAGATTGTCCCTTATAATATCACCGCCGAGCAAGTCAAAGAATTGTACCCCAAAGGGATCATTTTTTCCGGCGGACCTCAAAGCGTTTATGATAAACAGGCGCCTTTGCCGCGGGCAGAAATTTATAAATTGGGTATCCCGATTTTAGGGATTTGTTACGGCATGCAGGTGATCACCCATATGCTGGGCGGCAAGGTGGGCAAGGCCAAAGACCGTGAATACGGCAAGGCTGAACTGTTCATCGACAACAATAAAGATTTGTTTGCCAATTTATCGACCAACTTGACCTGCTGGATGAGCCATGGGGACGAAATCACCGCCCCGCCGCCGGGATTTTTCCGCATTGCCCACACCTTGAATGCGGCGAATGCCGCCATTGCCAACCGCTCCAAGAAAATTTATGGCGTGCAATTTCATCCCGAGGTCGTCCACACCCAGCGGGGCTTGCAAATTTTACAGAATTTTGCCTATGGCATTTGCGGCTGCCTGCCGCGCTGGACCATGGACCGTTTTATCAATGCCAGCGTCAAGCAGATCAAAGAAACCGTGGGCCAGAAAAAAGTGGTCTTGGGCTTAAGCGGCGGGGTGGACTCTGCTGTTGCGGCCGTGCTTTTGCAAAAGTCCATCGGCAATGCCTTGCAGTGCATCTTTGTGGACAATGGGTTATTGCGCAAAAATGAAGCCGCGTCGGTGCAGCGCACGTTTAAGGGCCATTTTAAGATGAATTTGACCATGATTGAAGCCGAGAAACGGTTCTTGGACCGGCTCAAAGGCGTGGAAGACCCTGAGCAAAAACGAAAAATCATCGGTGATGAATTTGTGCGCGTGTTCCAGGATGCGGCTAAGAAAATCAAGAATGTGGAATTTTTGGGTCAGGGAACTTTGTACCCCGACGTGATTGAGTCGGTGGCCGCCCACGGCGGGCCGACGGCGGTCATTAAGAGTCATCACAATGTCGGTGGCTTGCCCAAAGACATGAAATTTAAATTGGTGGAACCTTTGCGGGAATTATTCAAAGACGAAGTGCGTTTAATCGGCAAAGTCCTGCAAATGCCAGAATCGGTTCTTAAACGCCAGCCGTTCCCGGGCCCAGGTTTGGCCGTGCGCATCATCGGCGAGGTGACCAAGGAACGCCTGGAAATCTTGCGCGAAGCGGATGAACGCGTGCTGGACGAAATCCGCAAAGCCAATCTTTACCATGAATTGTGGCAGTCCTTTGCCGTGCTGTTGCCTTACAAAACCGTCGGAGTGATGGGTGACAAACGTAGTTATGACAATGTCATTGCCGTGCGCGCGGTTTCTAGCGTCGATGGCATGACCGCCGATTGGGCCCCGCTGCCGCACGACCTTTTGGGCCGCATATCCAACCGCATCATCAACGAAGTCAAAGGGGTCAACCGCGTCGTCTACGACATCTCCTCAAAACCCCCCGCCACGATCGAATGGGAATAAGGAATAAGTGGTAACGCCCTATTTTAGGGGCCTGGATTATTAAAAAATAGGGCATGGCCCCTATTTATTTGTTACAATAATTTCCATGAGTTCCCCGCAATTCATCCACCTGCACGTCCACACCCAATATTCTTTGCTCGACGGTGCTTGCCGCATCTCGGAACTGGTCAAAAAGGCCGCCGTCTTAAGAATGCCGGCGCTGGCCATGACCGACCATGGCAATATGTTCGGCGCGGTCAATTTTTACCAGGCCTGCATGAAGGCCAACATCAAACCCATCATCGGCTGCGAAATGTACATTGCCACCGGCAGCCGTTTCGATAAAAATGCCGACCAGCGCAGCACCTGCCATCTGACCCTGTTTGCCGCCAACCATGTGGGGTACACCCATTTGATGAAACTCACTTCCATCGCCTACACCGAGGGCTTTTATTATAAACCGCGCATTGATAAAGACATTTTGGCGCAGTACGCCAAGGGTTTGATCGGGACTTCGGGGTGCTTAAAAGGGGAGGTGTGCAGTGGTTTGCTGCGCGGAAAGTTTGAGGCGGCCCTAAACATCGCCGCCATGTACCGGCAAATATTTGACCGAGGCCACTACTACATCGAGCTCATGGACCATGGTTTGCCGGAGCAGCGCCGGGTGAACGAACAGCTGATGAAAATTGCGGCTGAACTGGGGCTTCCGACGGTGGCGACCAACGATGTGCATTACATCGAACATGACCAGCACACGGCCCATGAAACACTTCTTTGCGTGCAGACGCAGACGACCTTAGGGGATCCAAACCGCATGAAGTTCGGCTCTGATCAATTTTACTTTAAAACTGCGGAAGAAATGGCGGCCACATTTGCCTGGGCGCCGGAAGCGTTAAGCAACACCTTGGCCATTGCCGAGCAATGCCATTTGAAAATGGATTTTGACCAATACCATTTGCCGGTGTTTGTCCCGCCGGAGGGCTTGACCAATGATGATTATTTGGTGCAGCTCTGCCGCGACGGCCTGTTGCGCCGTTACGGCGGCAAAACCTCGCCGGAGCTGGAATCCCGCCTGGCCCATGAACTTAAAACCATCGAAGACATGGGCTTTGTGGGATATTTTTTGATCGTGTGGGATTTTATCCGCTATGCCAAATCGATCGGCGTCCCCGTCGGCCCCGGCCGCGGTTCGGCGGCGGGAAGTTTGGTGAGTTATTTGCTCGGCATTACTGATCTGGACCCCATCAGGTACGGATTGTTGTTTGAGCGGTTCATGAACCCCGGCCGCAAAAGCATGCCGGACATTGACATTGATTTTTGTTATGAGCGCCGCAATGAAGTGATCGACTACGTCACCCAAAAATACGGGACCAGCAATGTGGCCCAGATCATCACGTTTGGTTCCATGCAAGCAAAGGCCGCGGTCCGAGATGTGG
Organism: Candidatus Omnitrophota bacterium; assembly: GCA_021731625.1. Lineage (GTDB taxonomy): Bacteria > Omnitrophota > Gorgyraeia > Zapsychrales > Fredricksoniimonadaceae > JAKFXC01. Next base: position 18,613 of record JAKFXC010000039.1, on the reverse strand, counting down.
GACGGGCCATGGGCATGGCCTATATTGAGGTGGACCGCATCGCCAAACTCATCCCCAACGAAGTCGGCATTACCATCGACCACGCGCTCAAAGTGGAACCGCAGCTGCGCGAACTGTGTGAGGCTGACCGCACGGCGAAGCAACTGTTGGACACCGCCCAAATCCTGGAAGGACTCAACCGGCATGCGTCCATCCATGCGGCGGGGGTGGTGATTTCCGATAAGCCGCTGACCGAATACGTGCCGCTGTTTAAGAGCACCGACGGACAGATCACCACCGCCTACGACATGGACGGGATTTCTAAAATCGGTCTGCTCAAGATGGATTTCTTGGGGCTGCGCACACTGACGGTGATTGTCGACACTGTAAAACTGGTCAAAGTGCATCAGGGCATAGACATAGATATTGAAGGCCTGCCGTTGGATGACCCTAAGGCTTATGCCATGTTGGGGCAGGCGCACGCGCTGGGGATTTTTCAGCTGGAAAGCGGCGGCATGCGCGATTTGCTCAAAAAAATGAAGCCGTCGCAGTTCGAAGATCTGATCGCCATCTTAGCGCTTTACCGCCCAGGCCCGATGGGCAGCGGCATGCTGGATGATTTCATCAAACGAAAACGCGGCGAACATAAAATCGTTTATCCGCATGCGAAGCTGGAACCGGTTTTAAAAGCGACGTATGGCATTATTTTGTACCAAGAGCAGGTCATGCAGATCGCCTCGGTGATGGCTGGGTTTGACATGGCGCAGGCTGATGATTTGCGCAAGGCCATGGGCAAGAAAATCCCCGAGGAAATGGCCAAGATGCGTTCTTATTTTGTCGACGGATGCGCCCAACGAAGTGGCATCAAAGAGGGGGAGGCCAACCGCCTTTTTGATCTCATTGATTATTTTGCCGGTTACGGGTTTAACCGCAGCCACTCGGCGGCCTATGCCATGATCACCTACCGCACCGCCTATTTGAAAGCTAATTTTCCGACGGAATTCATGTGCGCCCTGTTGTCCTCCGAGCGGGACAATACCGATAAGGTGGTGGAATACGTGAAAGAGGCCCAGGCCATCGGGATGGAGGTGTTGCCTCCGGACGTTAATGAAAGCGCGGCCCAGTTTTCCGTGGTGGGTGGGAAGAAAATCCGTTATGGCCTCTTGGCGGTGAAAAATATCGGAGCTTCTGCCATTTTATCCATGCTGGAGCAAAGGCGAAAACAAGGTCCGTTCACGTCGCTGTTTGATTTCTGCTCCCGGGTGGACTTGCGTTTGAATAACCGCAAAGTTTTGGAAAGTTTGATTAAGTCGGGGTCGTTCGATTCTTTCGGGGCCCGGCGGGCCCAGCTGATGGCGGTCTTGGAACAGGCCCTGGAAAGCGGCACCCGGACCCAGCAGGAAGTTCTGGCCGGACAATTTTCTTTTTTTGGTGCCGATGCTGGGCATGGGTTTGGCCGTCAGAATCAAAGCTTACCGGAGATCCCCGAATGGCCGCAGGCCCAGGTCTTGGCGCATGAAAAGGGTCTGCTGGGGTTTTATTTAAGCGGGCACCCGCTGCAACGATACCAAGCGGAGATCAAAGAATTTGCCAATTACAATACCGCCAGTTTAAAGAATGCGCGCGACGGCCAGGGCGTGCGCATGATCGGACTCATCAACTCGGTCAAATTGACCACCACGAAAAAAACCAATGAACGCATGGCCATTGTGGGGCTGGAAGATATGGAAGGGGAGCTCGAGGTGGTGGTTTTTCCATCGACCTACCAAAAGATGGCTGCGTATCTTAAAGATTCAGCGGTGGTGGTGGTCAAGGGAAAAGTGAATTTTCGCGAGGGCCAACCGAAAATGGTGGCCGAGGAGATGGCCAGCATCGATGAGGTTTACGGCCTTATTAAGGGCATTCATGTGGACCTCTCAAAGGTTGGCAAGGCGGGTTTTGAACAATTGAAAGTTAAACTAGCCCGTTTTCCCGGGACCGTCCCAGTGTATTTGCAAATCGACACCAAGAATTATAAAAGTGTGCAAGTCTTGGTAGGTAAGGATTTACACGTAGCCGCCTCGGAAGTGCTCATCGAGGAAATCAAAGCTTTGGTAGGCGCCGATTGTTTCAAGGTACTGATTTAGACCGTTTCTAGCTATCCCCATGCTAGGAAAGAAGTTCTGATAGAAGTGTCCCCCTCGTTTAACTAACTTTATTAATTCCCCCGAAAATCAAAGGAGAAGGCGATGACCCGCTTGAGGCGATTTTATTATCAAAACGCTGTATATCATGTGAACTTTCGCGGCAACAACAAACAAACGGTGTTGGGAACTAATCCGGACAAAATCGATCTGTTGATTTCCGTAGGAAAATTGCAGCAACGTAGAAATTTTAAAGTGTACGGTTTTGTTCTAATGGATAACCACGCTCACTTTGTGATCGAAGCCACCGAACATCACGATATTTCAAAAATTATGCAAGCCATTTTACTGTCCTTTAGTGTAAAATACCGTCGAAAATATGGTTATGAAGGTCATGTTTGGCAAGGAAGGTTTAATAGCCGGCCCATCCTAACGGCGGAGTATTTTCGAGGCTGTTTAAATTATATACACAACAATCCCGTTAAAGCCGGAATGGTGGATGAGGGTGGCAAGTATGCATATTCAAGCGCTCGGTTTTATGGGGGTCACGACTCTAAGGGTGTTTATGATTATTTTTCCCTCAGTCGGTTCGGGGACACTTCTACCCTAACCTAATGAATACCTTCAGGTTAGCTGGAAACGGTCCACCCAGAGGGGGAGGCGCAAAAAGCAGTTGACATCATAACTCCATGTTGATATTATAGTTACGAACTTTCAAGCAATTAAGGAGAATTGCATGACCAAAAAAGATATTGTATTGAAAATTACCGATGCAACAGGCATAAAACAGGTTGACGTCAAAAAGATTGTGCAAAAAACATTTGATGTCATCATCGATGCTCTTATGCGCGGCGAAAAAGTGGAGTTGCGTAATTTCGGTGTGTTTAAAATCAAAGAACGCCGTGCGCGCTTCGGCAGAAATCCCCGCACCGGCCAGAGCGTTCCCGTTCCCCCCCGCAAAGTGGTTGTGTTCAAATCCGGTTTGGAAATGAAGCACAAAGTGAAATAAGGCCCCCGCAGTGACCAAAAAATTCGCCGCCCCCCGGGGAACAGCTGACATCTTACCCGAAGAATCGGAACATTGGTACACGGTGGAAGCATCTGCCAAATCCTGTTTGGCATCCCATGGTTACCGTGAAATTCGTACCCCCATCTATGAAGAAACCGCCCTGTTTAAGCGTTCGCTCGGCCAAACCAGCGATATCATCAATAAACAATTATTGGAATTGAAAACTGACAAAGAAGAAGGATATGCGTTAAGGCCCGAGGGCACCGCTTCCATTGTGCGTTGTTACCTTGAAAATAGTTTTGATAAAAAAGAGCCGATTTCTAAATTTTACTATGCCGGTCCCATGTTTAGGGGCGAACGTCCGCAGAAGGGCCGTTTACGCCAATTTCATCAAATTGGGGTGGAAGTCATCGGGACCAATTGCAAGTCGCCATATCTGGACGCGGAAATCATTATCTTGGCCATGCGCACGTTGGAACGGGTGGACGTCGAAGGCTTGAGCTTGCGCATCAATTCTTTAGGTTCGCACGACGACAAAGCCCACATTTCTTCCTGGCTGCGCGAACAACTTTCCAAACAAAACCAAGAATTCTGTCAAGAATGTCAAGACCGGTTGGATCGCAATGTGTTTAGAGTTTTAGATTGTAAAAAAGAAGGGTGTCAAAAACTTATAAAATCCATCGTCAAGCAGTTGCCTCTGTCCAAAGAGAGTGAAGAATACTTTCAGATTGTTCAAAAGGCGCTTAGGAGTTCCGGAGTCGTGTTTACCATCGCGCCGCAACTGGTGCGGGGACTGGATTATTACATACATACGGTATTCGAGATAACGGCCCAAGGGTTGGGGAGTCAGGATGCGGTGGGAGCTGGCGGCCGTTATGATGGCTTGGTCCATGAACTCGGTGGAGATCCTAAGGTGGATTATGGGGCCATCGGATTTGCCTTGGGCGTTGAACGGATTCTGCTGTCCAGAAGTGGGCAACAAGACGGCATAGCAGGAATCTATGCGTTTGTTATTCCCATGACGGCAGACATCCAAGAATTGGCTTTTAAAGTGACCGACCAATTGCGAAAGGGATATCTTGCTGCGGATATGAGTTATGGCACCGGGTCTATGAAATCCCAATTAAGCAGAGCTAATAAGTTAAATGCTAAGTTTGTTTTGATTTTGGGTGAGGAGGAGATCAAGAGCAATACCATTACTGTCAAAGATATGAAAACCGGTGCACAAGAACGTGCGCCCTTAAATGAAATTGTAGGATTCATGAGACTTAAACAGGGGTCTAATTAAACATGATGCGAACACACACCTGCGGCGAATTAAATAAATCGTTGAAGGACCAACAAGTGAGTTTATGCGGATGGGTGCACCGCCGCCGCGACCACGGGAAATTGATTTTCATCGACATCCGCGACCGTTACGGCATCACTCAAGTTGTATTTGTGCCGTCGGTCTCGCCCAAAGCCCACGAGGAAGCCCAAAAACTGGGGCCGGAATTTGTGGTGAAAATCACCGGCACGGTCAATGTGCGTCCGGACAAAAATGTGAACCCGGACACTCCGACGGGTGGCATTGAACTTCTGGCCAAAGAGTTGGAGATTTTAAACCCCAGCAAAGTCCCGGTGTTTGAGATCGACGACCATGTGGAGGCGGCGGAGGACGTACGGCTGACCTACCGCTACCTAGATATTCGTCGCAACAAGGTCAAAAATGCGCTGCTGTTGCGCGCCAAAATCTGCGCCTGCATACGTTCATTTTTGAATAAAGAAAATTTTATCGAAATCGAGACCCCGGTGCTCACCAAATCGACGCCGGAGGGGGCCCGGGATTTTTTGGTGCCCTCGCGTTTGACTCCCGGCGCCTTCTACGCCCTGCCGCAGTCGCCGCAATTATTTAAACAGATCCTCATGGTTTCGGGAATGGACCGTTATTATCAAATTGTCAAATGCTTCCGCGATGAGGACCTGCGGGCCGACCGCCAGCCGGAATTTACCCAGTTGGACATGGAAATGTCGTTTGTGGATGAAGAGTTTATCTATGGCCTCACAGAGCGATTGTACCAGCAGGTTTTTAAAGAAGTCTTAACAATCGATTTGCCCATTCCGTTCCCGCGCCTCACCCACGCCGAGGCCATGGCGCAGTACAATTCCGACAAGCCTGACCTGCGCAAAAACCCACAGGAATTTGCTTTTGTTTGGGTTGTGGATTTTCCTTTATTGAAGTATAATCTTGAGGAAAAACGCTGGGAAAGCGAACACCATCCGTTTACTGGCATCAATCCCGCGGACGTTGCGCTTTTGGAACGCGGCGAATACAAGCAGGTGCGCGGGCGCTGTTATGATCTGGTCTTAAACGGCAATGAAATTGGTTCCGGGTCGGTGCGTATCCACCGCCGGGAACTTCAGCAAAAGATTTTTGATGTGATCGGTTTAAAGCCGGAAGAAGCCCTGCGGCGGTTTGGATTTTTGTTGCGTGCCTTTGAATATGGCGCGCCCCCGCACGCCGGTGTCGCCTATGGCATTGACCGCATCGTCACCATTTTAACGGGCCATGAGTCCATCCGCGACTGCATCGCGTTTCCAAAAACGCAAAAAGGCACCTGTTTGTTGACGGACGCTCCCTCGGAAGCAGACCCGAAGCAGCTTAAAGAATTGGGCATTACGACTTTGAAAAAATCAAGTTCCAGTTAACCGGAGGTTTATATGTTTAAATATTACCTGAGTGTTTTGGCCCTTGCGGTTGTGGCTGCCGGCTGCAGCGGTGTGAAAGCCCATACATATGTCATGACCAAAGAACGCGTGGACATTGAAGCAAACCCTGAGGGAAACGCTGGATATTTGAAGGGCGGCGCATACCAGGAGCCGCAAAAGAGGACCCGCAAAGTGTATGTTTTGGAAATGACCAAAGTCCTGCCCGAAGGCGATGTCGAAAAAAAAGTGATTGAAGAGAGTAGCGAGCAATCGCAAGCAACGGTGCGCGTGGTGCGCCGCATGTCAACCCCTGAGTCAAGACCTATGGCGCCTGAACGCGGCATTGTGATGCCCCTCATCGAGGATGAACCTTCGTCGCTGATGCCGATTCCCGAGGCGGAGCCCGTGCTGCAGGAAGCCGTGATGTACACGGTGGAACAAAACGACACCTTGCAAAAAATTTCCAAGAAATTTTATGGTTCTTACGGTAAATGGATGACCATTTACGATGCCAACAAGGACAAAATCAAGAACCCGAATTTTGTCAAACCGGGAACGGTGTTGACCATCCCCGCCTCGCAAGACCAGAAAAACTAGCATGGAATTTCGACTCCAGTTCGACAATAACCGCGACCTGCAACTGCTCTTCGGCCGTTACGACCAAAATCTAAAAATCATCGAAAAAGAACTGGGGGTGCGCATCCAGCACTCCGCCGACGGCATTAAGATCGTCGGCAACCAGCCGCAGGTCAAACGCTGCGAGGAGCTGTTTAACTATTTGATGACTTTTGTCGAGAACGGCAAGGACGTCAAGAAAACCGACATTGTCTACGCCCTGCGGTTGGTCGATAAAGAAAAAGAAATCGATTTCAAGCGGCTGGCCAAAGAAAAAATTGAAGTTTCGGTCAAGGGCGGGTTGGTCACGCCCAAAACCAAAGGCCAGATCGATTACATCGAGGCGATCAAAACCCATGATATGGTTTTTTGCATTGGTCCGGCCGGGACCGGCAAGACTTTTTTGGCCATTGCCATGGCCGTCAATGCCCTCAAAAAAGGGCTGGTGCGCCGCATCATTTTGACCCGTCCGGCGGTGGAAGCGGGGGAGAACCTGGGGTTTTTGCCCGGCGACGTGGTGGAAAAAGTCCTGCCGTATTTGCGGCCACTCTACGATGCGCTCTACGACATGATGGACCCGGAGAAAGTGGAGCAGTTTAGCGAGCAGGGAATTATCGAAGTGGCGCCGCTGGCCTTTATGCGCGGCCGCACCTTAAACGAGGCCTTTGTCATTCTCGATGAGGCCCAAAACAGCCGCCCTGACCAAATGAAAATGTTTTTGACCCGCATGGGTTTTGACTCCAAGGTGGTGGTCATTGGCGACGTCACCCAGAGCGATCTTCCCAGCAGCGAATCCAACGGCCTGGCCGAGGCCCATCGGGTCTTGGGCCATGTGCCTGAAATCAAGTTCATCCATTTGACCAGCGAAGACACGGTCCGGCATGACCTGGTGCAAAAAATCATCGAAGCGTACGCCGGCAATCAGAACAACCACCACTCATGAGCATGCCAAAAACCAATCTGCCGATTACCCTTGATCAGGCCGTCATGATGGGGTTGACGCTGCTCGCCCTGGCGGCGTTCTCTTATTTTACCGGGCTGCCGCTGGTCATCCCGTTTTTGTTTTTCCTCTTTGGGCTGCATTTGTTTTTTTATAAAAAGATTTCCGTGCGTTTGTTTTTGCATTTGGCCATTCTCCTGGTCTTGCTGATGGCCGGGGCCAGCCTGCTCAAATCCTACGGCCTGTCCGCGTTTTACCTACCCGTCGCCAGTATCGCCATGCTGACGATATTGCTTTTTAATGACATGCAGTTGACCTTCATGATGGCCTTCATGAGCGCCACCTTGAGCGCCTTGGTCCTGAATTTGAATTTGAGCGAAATGCTGATTTTTTTTATGGGTTCGCTGGCCGGGGCGTATAAACTTAAAGATGCCCGCACCCGCGGGGTGGTGCTCACCGCCGGCATCCTGGTCGCTTTTGTGCAGCTCTCGTGTGATGTGTTGGTGAACCCGGTGATGAATACAGACATCTTGATGCAGATCATCAAGCCTTTGGCCATCAGCGGCCTGACGTCGGGGATCATTGTTTTGGCGACCTTGAAAATTTTTGAGACGATGTTCGCGGAAATGACCAATTTTACCTTGCTGGAGCTTTCCGACTCCTCGCACCCGCTGCTTAAGCGCATGCTGGTGGAAGCCCCGGGGAGCTACCACCACAGTTTGATCGTCAGCAATTTGGCGGAGGCAGCGGCGGAGGAGATTGGGGCGAACAGCCTGCTGGTGCGGGTGGGTGCCTATTACCACGACATCGGCAAAATGCTCAAACCGCAGTATTTTACCGAGAACCAAATTGTCACCGGCAACAAGCACGACGTGCTGGAACCGTCCATGAGCCGGCTGGTGATTTTAAACCATGTGAAGGACGGCGTGGAGCTGGCGCACAAATACAAGCTCAATCAAAAAATCATTGATTTTATCCCGCAGCACCACGGCACCAGTTTGATGCATTACTTTTATCAGAAGGCGTTGACGGAAGGGGATGCGCAGGAAGTGGGGGAGGAGAATTACCGGTACCCGGGCCCCAAGCCGCAGAGCAAGGAAACCGCCATTGTGCTTTTGGCGGATTCTGTGGAGGGCGCCACCCGGGCCCTGGACGACCATGCGCCGTCGAGGATCGAGGAGGTGGTGCGCAAAGTCATCAATAATAAATTCATCGACGGGCAGCTGGATGAATGCAATTTGACCCTGCGGGAGATCAACTCCATCGCCGCCACCTTTACAAGGGCCTTGAGCGCCATGTACCACGGCCGAGTCAAATATCCTGAAGAAAAAAAGTAGGTCATGGGCCTCACCATCACTAATCTCCAGCGCCGGCATGCCATTCCGGTTTCCAAAATCAAGGCCGCCGCACAGCTTGCCGCCAAAAAATTAAAGATTCCTCCGCCGGAGTCCATTGTGTTTGTGGGGCCGGAGCGCATGTGCACCCTTAATAAAAAATATCTGGGGCATGATTATGCCACCGACGTGATCACCTTTAAACACGGCGAGATTGTCATCTGCCCGGCAATGGCGCTGCGCAATGCAAAACACGAGGCCTCGACGCTAGCTCAAGAATTGATGTTGTATGTGGTGCATGGGGTTTTACATCTGGCGGGGTATACCGACCAGGGGCCTAAAGGCCGGGCCCGGATGAGGCAGCAGGAACGGGCGATCTTGAAAACACTAATGTAGAAACACTCTATGAAACGATGGTTGGCCATAGCAGTCATCGTGTACCTGGCTTTCCTGGCGGAGTTCGTTCTCAACAATGCGTTCGGCGCCTGGGGCAAGCCGGAGCTCTTGGTGATGGTCATTGTGTTTTGCGATTTATGCTGGGGCATCCGCTACAGTTTGTGGGCAGGAGCAATTGCCGGCATTTTAAAGGAGTCTTTCAGCATCGATCCGTTCGGCACCTATTTGTTGGTTTACATCGCGGCCGCGTATTTGTCCACTTTTGTGCGGCGCAATCTTTATCAACCGGGTTCACGGTTTTCGCGGGCGCTGGTGGTGGGCCTGGTGGTCATTGGGGTTTTTACGATGGAAACGCTGCTGCACATGCGTCTTTTTGAAGTGCGGCTTTTGGAAGCGATGGGTTTTATTTTTGTGCCGCGTTTGGTTTTGACCACCGTCGCCGTGACCTTTGTGTTCCAATATTTACGCCAGGCTAGTTATAAATTTAAACTGTGAAATAGGGGCCTGTGAAATAGGGGCCAGCCCCCTATTTCCGTACGAGAAATAGGGGGCTGGCCCCTATTTCACAGGCCCCTATTTCGGCCCTAGTTTCTTATGCGACTAACGGTCCTCAGAAATAGTTTGTTTTTTTGTTTCGGCTTCATCATCCTGGCCCTGGTGTACATGCAGGTCATCCGGGGAGAATATTTCCATGAGTTGAGCATCCACAACCGCATCCGGGTGGTGCCGGCGGGGACGCCCCGCGGACGCATCCTTGACCGCAATGGGGCTGTCCTTGCCGACAACCGCCGCACATTCAATGTCGCGGTCATTCCCCAAGATGTCGACGATGCCCGGTCGCTATTTCAATTCCTCGGTGACATACTAAAAAAACCTCCTGAGAAATTGTTGGATATTTTCAACCTCAACCGCCATCGTTTAAGGCCTTTTGATCCGGTCCCCCTTGCCCAGGCTGTGGACCGCCATACCGTCATCGCCATTGAAGAAAACAAATTTCAATATCCCGGCGTAGTGATTGAAGAAAGTTTTCAGCGTTTCTATCCCAACCATGAGATCGGCAGCCACGTCCTTGGGTATGTCGGTCCGATTGCCCCCGTCGAGGCCCAATTGTGGCGCGAGTACGGATACAGCGTATTTAGCTTGGTTGGCCGGACCGGCGTGGAACAATATTATGAACCGTTGCTGCAGGGCCTTCCCGGCGGAAACCAAATTGAAGTCAACAACCGCGGCCAGGAAGTGCGGCTGCTGGGCACCAAAGAATCGGCGCAGGGCAAAGACATTGTTTTGACGATTGATCAGCGCGTGCAGATGGAAGCGGCCCAGCTGCTCGGCAACGACCGGGGCAGTGTGGTGGTCATGGATATGGACAGTGGGGACGTGCTGGCGCTCGCTAGTTCTCCCTCGTATGACCCCAACGCATTCACCAATCGTAAGGAACAGGGCAAGATCGAAGCGTACATGGCCAACGCACAGAAGCCATTATTTAACCGCGCTATATCCGGACAATTCCCGCCGGGATCGGTATTTAAAATCCCGGTGGCATTGGCCGGGCTGGAGCGGCAGAAAATTGATCCGGAAACCACATTTGACTGCCCGGGATTTTTAATGCTTGGACAGAGTCGATTTGGATGCGCGCATGTACATGGCGCCGAAAATTTGCGGGGGGCCATTGCGCATTCCTGTAACGTGTATTTTTATCACACCGGCCAATTAGTCACCGCGCCCATCATCGGCGCGTTTGCCAGAGCTTTAGGACTCAACCGTCCCACCGGCATTGATTTGCCGTCAGAGGCCAAAGGAAATTTGGTGGTTCCATCGCCCACCCGCCGATGGTACACCGGCAACACCTTAAACCTTGCCATCGGTCAGGGAGATACTCTAAATACACCTCTTCAATTGACGGTGATGATGGCCGCGGTTGCCAATGACGGAATACTGTTGCAGCCAAGGGTTTTAAGGGCTGTTGATGGAACAGAGATGGTCCGGCAGGATTTATCCAAAAGGCCCCGGGTGCGCTTGCGTGAAAAAACCTGGAGCGTGGTGCGCGACGGGTTGCGTCAGGCGGTGCGCGAGCCCCAAGGCACGGCGTATTTATTGCATGACCTCGCCGGTATGGACATTTGGGGCAAAACCGGCACCGCGCAAGCGGCTAAAGGGGAAAATCACCACGCCTGGTTTGTCGGGTATGCGCGTTCTTCTAAAAAGAACCTGGCGTTTTGTATTTTTCTGGAACATGGCGGGACCAGCATCAATGCCGTGGCCCTGACCCGCAATTTATTACAACGTATACAATTGCTTGGTATCATTTGAGTAATGTAAAAATAATTCAAATATGATTTGAGTCCAATTGCGTATTTGTTAAGATGAAAATATCTTAATTTTTAAATTACCTCATCTAACTGATGCGCGATTTCAATAAATATTCCTTCCAATTTCTTTCCCGCTTATTCCTTATTGTAATTTTTTCTTTTTATTCTTGTAATGTCCAGGCCGCGGACATCCAGGCGGTGTTAGACAGCACGGACGGCTCCAGTGGTGTGATCGTGCAGGACTCGGCCAATGCGGCCCGGGTGCGCATGCTCTCCAACGGCAATGTCGGCATCAACACCGTCACCCCGCACGGCACTTTGGAAATCATCAAGTCCGGCACCAACACGCCGGTCATGGTCTCTTCTTCCGCTGGTTCCCGCGGGGATTACTTAAGCGTTTCTTCCGCCGGCAATGTCGGTATCGGCACGGTCGGCCCCACCAGCAAACTCCAGATCAATACCGGCACTGATGAGAATTTGCGGATCCGTCCGGGAACGGATTTGTCCGCCACCAACGGCATGGCTTTGCAATCGGTCAGCGATTCCGGCGCCATTTTAAAACAAATGACCTTGCGGGCTTCGGATCTTTTGATTCCCCTCACCGGTAATGTGGGCGTGGGCACGGTAACACCGCAGGGCGGCTTGGTGGTCTTAAGCGGCAATGTCGGCTTAGGCACCTGGGCCCCGCAGAGCGGTTTGGAAGTCCGTAGTGGTTTGGTGCGTATCGGGTCGGGGACGGTCAACAATGTGACTAGCGCTGGAGATGTGTATATTTCAGGCGGTTTGGAAGTCGATGGCAATGTGTGGTTGGGCGATGCGATCACTGACGATCTGGTTGTGACCGGCCGCTTCACCCAAAGCGGTGTCACGGATTTTAGCAGCCTGGAGGTCCGCAATAGTCTTTTTGTGGGAACACAGGGAGGCAATATCGGCATAGGCACCACCGCCGCCGATGCGGGTTTAGAAATAGCCAAACAAAGCAGCAACCCTGTGCTCATGCTTTCCTCGACGGGTACGGCCAACGGCGATTACATGATGGTCGCTGCCAGCGGCAACGTGGGCATTGGCACCACCACCCCGCAAGGCGCCTTTGTGGTTTCCGGCGGCAACGTGGGCTTGGGCACCTGGTCGCCGCAAAGCGCCTTGGAGGTCCGCAATGGTTTGGTGCGTTTGGGGACCGGGACCGCCACCAACGCCACCGGGG
>JAKFXC010000039.1:2293-6006 GCA_021731625.1 Candidatus Omnitrophota bacterium | reverse complement strand
CCGCAAGGCGCCTTTGTGGTTTCCGGCGGCAACGTGGGCTTGGGCACCTGGTCGCCGCAAAGCGCCTTGGAGGTCCGCAATGGTTTGGTGCGTTTGGGGACCGGGACCGCCACCAACGCCACCGGGGTGGGGGATTTGTATGTGGCCAATAATTTGGAGGTCGACGGCAGCGTGTGGCTAGGGGATTTGGCCGCGGACAATATCACCGTCACCGGGCGTTTGAGTTTGGCCGGCGGGACGGTGCTGGATGCGCTGGAAGTGACGGGCAATACATTTTTAGGAACAGTGGCCGGCAACCTGGGGATAGGCACCACGGCGGCGGATTCATCGCTGGAAATTGTCAAAGCATCCACCAATCCGTTGTTGATGTTGTCCTCGACGGCCGCCGGCAACGGGGATTATTTGAGCGTGAGTCCATTGGGCAATGTCGGACTTGGCACCAACACCCCGCAAGGCGGTTTGGCCGTTTTGAATGGCAATATCGGCCTCGGCACCTGGTCCCCGCAAAGTTTATTGGAAGTCCGCGGTGGCCTTGTGCGCATCGGCACCGGGACCGTCACCAACGTCTCCGGTGCCGGGGATTTGTATGTTGCCAATAATTTAGAAGTCGACGGCAGTGTATGGTTAGGCGATGCCACAACGGACAATCTGACGGTGGTTGGCACTTTAAGTCAAAGCGGGAATTTTAGTGTGAGCGATAACTTAGGGATCGGCACCACCACGCCGCAGACCAAACTGGCGGTGCTTGGGCCCGTCGGTGTTGGCACATGGACCACACCCAGCGCCGGCACAATGATGGCGATCATGGCCGGCAATGTAGGCATCGGCACCGTGACGCCGGGAAAAGTTTTGGATGTGTTCGGCGACATCCGTGCTAGCAATTCTGGAAAATTTATAGGCGATGGTACGATGCTCACTGGAGTTACGGCCGTGCCTGCCGGGGGGGCCAATGCGGTGCAATACAGCGGTGGAGGGGTCACTGCTGGGGATGAAACGAAGTTTTCATTTAACGGCACCAATCTTGGCATTGGCACCACCAACGGGATCAATGGCATCCTTGATATCCGGGGTAATCAATACGTGTCCGGCAATCTGGGCGTCGGCACGGCATCGACCTCCGCTTCGAAACTCGCTATCCTCGGCAATGTGGGCATCGGTACCTGGACACCATCAGCGCAATTGGCCGTTGGCGCCAATGCCTTTACCGTCAGCCAAGCTGGTGCGATTACCGCCTCGACGGGGATCACAACCAGCGGCGGGTATACGCAAAGCGGCAGCGGTGCCAATACTTTATCCGGCGCCTCGACCTTCTCAGCAACGGGGACAACGGCAACCTTTGCCGGCAATGTAGGGGTTGGCACAACAACACCGCAACTGGCAGCCGGGTTGGTGGTCACCAGCGGCAACGTTGGTATCGGGACCTGGGCGCCGGTGGTGGGATTGCAGCTGGGAAAAGGTGATGCCGTAAGCAATGTCTCGGGCCCCAACGATGCGTATATCAAAGGCAGTTTGGAAGTTGATGGCAGTGTATGGTTGGGCGATGCCGCAGCCGACAATTTAACAGTTGTAGGCACACTCAGCCATTCGGGGGATGTGACTTTTTCAAATAATGTCGGTGTAGGCACGACCACGCCGCAGACAATACTTGCGGTGCAAGGCAATGTGGGTATCGGGACATGGACGGCAGCTCAGGCATTGGCGGTCGTAGGCAATGTTACCGCTACGGGTACAATTACAGCAACGGGGGCATTATCAGGATCTAATATGACGGGTGCGGCTAATCCGTCTGGAACCATTGGCTTAGCAGCAGTCAATGGATCAGCGACGACATTCTTACGTTCTGACGGGGCACCGGCACTGTCGCAGGCCATTGCCCCAACCTGGACCGGCAATCATATTTTTGCACCGGCATCAGGCAACACCGTGATTACCGCTGGTAACCTGGGTGTTGGAACAACCGCACCCCAAGCCGGTCTTGTGTCTATGAATAACGTAGGCATCGGCACCTGGACCGCCGCTGGAGGGAATCTTATTGTTAATGGCGGGGGGAATGTGGGGGTGGGGACGGCTTGGCCTGGGACGGCATTGGATGTGCAAGGAACGGTGCGGGCAACTGCGTTTTCGGGAAGTGGAGCGGGATTGACAGGGATAACCGCAGCCGGCGGCTTCACCGATGACGGCACAACAGTACGTTTAACAACAATTACCGACAGTTTAGGGATCGGGACAACAACACCTGAAGGCAAGCTCGCCGTATTAGGCAATGTGGGTATTGGAACCTGGGCACCAACAGCCCAATTGTCCGTCGGGGCAAATGCGTTTACAGTGAGTAATGCCGGTGCGATTACAGCCTCGACGGGAATCACAACCAGCGGCGGGTACACACAAAGCGGCAGCACCGCCAATACGATTTCAGGAGCCACAACCTTTAGTGCGGCCGCAACTTCAGCCACATTTGCAGGGAATATTGGGGTGGGGACAACAACTCCGCAGGATAAATTGATTGTCACTTCAGGTAATGTCGGCATCGGCACATGGACAACAGCGGTAGGTTTGCAGTTAGGGGGAGCAAGCGGAATTACGAATGTGAGCGGCGCCACTGATGCGTATATTAAAGGCAATTTAGAAGTCGACGGCAGTGTATGGTTAGGGGATGCCGGGGTTGATAATTTGACTGTGGTTGGGACTCTTAATCAAACTGGGGACATGACAGCCAGCGGTAATTTTGGTATAGGCACAACCACCGCCCAAACAAAATTAGCAGTGCTTGGGTCCGTTGGGATAGGGACGTGGACGACACCAAGCGCTGGTACTGCGTTGAGTGTATTAAACGGCAATGTGGGTGTAGGGACAATTACACCGGGGACAGCTGTGGATGTGGCTGGCACAGTGCGGGCCACCGCATTTAGCGGTGACGGTTCCGCGCTAACTGGTATAGCGGCGGCCGGCGGCTTTACCGATGACGGCACAACAGTACGTTTAACAACAATTACCGACAGTTTAGGGATCGGGACAACAACACCTGAAGGCAAGCTCGCCGTATTAGGCAATGTAGGTATTGGAACCTGGGCACCAACAGCCCAATTGTCTGTTGGGGCGAATGCGTTTACGGTTAATAATGCCGGGGCAATCAGTGCCTCGACGGGAATTACAACCAGCGGCGGGTACACACAAAGCGGCAGCACCGCCAATACGATTTCAGGAGCCACAACCTTTAGTGCTTCAGGAACAACAGCAACGTTTGCAGGTAATGTTGGTGTAGGTACAACAACACCGCAGGATAAATTAATTGTGACTAGCGGTAATGTGGGTATTGGCACCTGGACAACAGCGGTTGGTTTGCAGTTAGGGGGAGCAAGCGGAATTACGAATGTGAGCGGCGCCACTGACGCGTATATTAAAGGCAATTTAGAAGTCGACGGCAGTGTGTGGTTAGGGGATGCCGGAGTTGATAATTTGACTGTGGTTGGGACTCTTAATCAAACTGGGGACATGACAGCCAGCGGTAATTTTGGTATAGGCACAACCACCGCCCAAACAAAATTAGCAGTGCTTGGGTCCGTTGGGATAGGGACGTGGACGACACCAAGCGCTGGTACTGCGTTGAGTGTATTAAACGGCAATGTGGGTGTAGGGACAATTACACCGGGGACAGCTGTGGATGTGGCTGGCACAGTGCGGGCCACCGCATTTAGCGGTGACGGTTCCGCGCT
>JAKFXC010000039.1:0-2193 GCA_021731625.1 Candidatus Omnitrophota bacterium | reverse complement strand
CAAGCGCTGGTACTGCGTTGAGTGTATTAAACGGCAATGTGGGTGTAGGGACAATTACACCGGGGACAGCTGTGGATGTGGCTGGCACAGTGCGGGCCACCGCATTTAGCGGTGACGGTTCCGCGCTGACTGGTATAGCGGCGGCCGGCGGCTTTACCGACGACGGCACAGCTGTGCGTTTAACAACAATTACCGACAGTTTAGGGATCGGGACAACAACACCTGAAGGCAAGCTCGCCGTATTAGGCAATGTGGGTATTGGAACCTGGGCACCAACAGCCCAATTGTCCGTCGGGGCAAATGCGTTTACAGTGAGTAATGCCGGTGCGATTACAGCCTCGACGGGAATCACAACCAGCGGTGGGTACACACAAAGCGGAAGCAGCGCTAATACGATTTCAGGAGCCACAACCTTTAGTGCTTCAGGAACAACGGCAACGTTTGCAGGTAATATTGGGGTCGGGACAACAACACCACAGGATAAATTAATTGTGTCTAGCGGTAATGTGGGGATTGGCACATGGACCGCGGCTGGTGGGAATTTGATTGTTAAAGGCGGGGGCAATGTGGGTATTGGTAGTTCCTGGCCTGGCACGGCATTGGACGTCCAGGGCACAGTGCGGGCCACCGCGTTTGCGGGCGATGGATCTTTGATATCGGGTGTTGCAGCTGTTCCAGCCGGTGGTGTTAATGCGGTGCAATACAATACTAATGGAACAATTACAGGTGGTGTTGAAAATGTGTTCTCTTTTAATGGGACGAATGTGGGAATCGGAACAACTAATGGAGTTAATTTGCTTGATGTGCGCGGGGCAACCTCGATTACCGGCGGGAATGTTGGGATTGGGACAAGGACACCACAGGGTGCGTTTGTGGTGACCAATGGCAATGTGGGTATCGGCACCTGGGCGCCAACAGCCCAATTGTCCGTCGGGGCGAATGCGTTTACGGTGAGTAATGCCGGGGCAATCACTGCCTCGACGGGAATCGCAACTAGCGGCGGGTATACCCAAAGCGGAAGCACCGCTAATACGATTTCAGGAGCCACAACCTTTAGTGCTTCAGGAACAACAGCTACATTTGCAGGAAATTTAGGGGTCGGGACAACAACACCACAGGATAAATTAATTGTGACCAGCGGTAATGTGGGTATCGGCACATGGACCACAGCGGTTGGGTTACAGTTAGGGGGAGCCAGCGGCATTACAAATGTGAGTGGTGCAACTGACGCGTATATTAAAGGAAATTTAGAAGTCGACGGCAGTGTGTGGTTAGGGGATGCCGGGGTTGATAATTTGACTGTGGTTGGGACTCTTAATCAAACCGGGGACATGACAGCCAGCGGCAATTTTGGTATTGGCACAACCACCGCCCAAACAAAATTAGCAGTGCTTGGGCCCGTTGGCATAGGGACGTGGACGACGCCAAGTGCTGGTACAGCGTTGAGTGTTTTAAACGGTAATGTGGGTGTAGGGACAATTACACCGGGGACAGCGGTGGATGTAGCTGGCACAGTGCGGGCGACGGCATTTTCAGGTGACGGTTCAGCGCTGACCGGTATAGCGGCCGCCGGCGGCTTTACGGATGATGGCACAACAGTGCGTTTATCAACAATTACCGACAGTATAGGAATTGGGACAACCACACCGGAAGGAAAGCTTGCTGTATTAGGCAATGTGGGTATCGGCACCTGGGCGCCAACAGCCCAATTGTCCGTTGGGGCGAATGCGTTTACGGTGAGTAATGCCGGGGCAATCACAGCCTCGACGGGAATCGCAACATCTGGAGGATATACGCAAAGCGGGACAAGTGCCAATACATTTACAGGAACGCCAACCTTTAGTAATGCCACGAACGCGGCTTTGTTTACGGGAGGTAATATTGGAATTGGCACAACCACTCCTGCGGGTTTGTTGACAGTGCAGGGGAATGTTGGTATTGGCACGTGGACACCATCGGCACAATTAGCTGTTGGTGCGAATGCGTTTACGGTTAATAATGCTGGAGCGATTACAGCATCGACGGGAATCACAACCAGCGGCGGATATACCCAAAGCGGAAGTACTGCTAATACGATTTCAGGAGCCACAACCTTTAGTGCGGCTGCAACTTCAGCTACGTTTGCGGGGAATATTGGGGTGGGGACAACAACACCACAGGATAAATTAATTGTGACCAGCGGTAATGTGGGGA
>JAKFXC010000038.1 GCA_021731625.1 Candidatus Omnitrophota bacterium | reverse complement strand
TGTGGTTAACCATAAGATAAATGTGGATTCGGTCGTACGAGTCGCGAGCTGTAGCAATTTGGCTATCGATGCTTTGGATCTTAATGACATGTTGGAAACGAAGATCGTTGACCATGACATACCCCCCTGGTTGCTGATGAATTGATTGATTCTGGATTTGATTGATTCGAAAGTATTTATATTAGTGCGGGCAACAGGAATCCCACCTGTCACATCGGCCGTTTTTGCTTCTGAGCCGGACAGCTGGGCTTCATTTACTGCGGACAGACTCCAAGATCCTAAGGAAAATTTCTTTGGCCTACTCTGCTCTTCGGTTCGAGTCTTCAGACCTCTTGAAGCCTCGTTTGCGCGCGAGTAAGACAGACTTCCTACTGCAGTTGCTTCTCTGGACGGAATCCTAGAAACTAACGTTGTCCATCCTAACTCGACAGTCCCTATCAGGGACCTTACTGTTGAGGACAGACTCCGAGAACGTGCAATTCCACTACCGTTTGGACTGATGCTGCTATCGCTTACAGGATCATTTCCTGCTACTGCGGTGCTTAGACTTCTTGCACCTTCTGCAGCTTGCAGGCTTCCAGAACCTTCAGTTACTCTACTGGATAGAATCCTAGAAACTAACGTTGCCCATCTTGAACCTTCCGAAGACAGACTCCGAGAACGTGTGCTTCCACTGCTGATTACTCTACCGATAGCGCCTACGTCGCCAGACTTGGTGGCACTTGTCGCACCTCGGGATACTCTTCCGGATGCTTCAGCCCGCCGTTGTCTGCTTATACCTTCTGCCTCGACCGTGCGGACTCCACGAACCTCTTGAAGTCTTACCCACAGTTTCTGCAGACGGCTAGACGCGCTAGTTACACTGCTAGAACCGACTGTACTATTTAAAGTACTACTATTGCCTGCGGCACCATTGGACTCAGACAAACTGCTGAGTTCTGTGGCCCTGTCAGAACGTGCGCTTCTTACTTCTCTGCTCTTTGCTGCACTTACTACACTTCGACCTTCTTGTACTTCTGTACTACCGTTTGGACTTTGTACTGCTTTCCTTACTGTTACTGCACTTGTGCTACCTGCTGTGTTCTCTACTACTGCGATGCCATTGCTGGCACCTTTCTTCTCTGCACTTGATGCATTTGCTTCGTTTGCTGCTTTACCTTGTGCTACTTTCGCTGCCTTTTCAGCGGGCGGAGCTCGCGCTAAGCCCACATTTCCATCTGGACTACGATCTGCGTTATTGTCTGCAGGTCGTTTAGTACCAACCGGTTCCGCTATTTTGCTTACGCGAGTAGCTTCCTCGGCTGTTTCATCATTACTAACTTTTTTCCCGTTTCCTGCGTTTTCATCTGCCAGACCCCCTGGGAAAGGAGTGGCAGAGCTAGTCACACCTGGATGTGTTGTCCGCCTTGCTCCTACTGTCAGCGGTACATCCCCCTTATTAGAAGTATGTCCTTTAGCAAGACCTTTCGACGGCCCAGGAGTGCTATCAACCCTTTGAACCGTCCCTAAAATGACTGGAAAATAGCCCTCTCCACTGCGCTGGGTCTCGGGCCTATTAGTAGTATTTGTGGCCGATTGAACTGGCGTTTCAGCAGTATTATTAGCTGTATTATTAGAGGAAGCAGCGTTCGCTGCCACCAGCTGTTGGGTGGTTTCCGCTGGTGCAGTTTCCGTGAAATTGGCTTCTACAGGCACGGCCTTTGTGAGCTCGGGCTCTAGGGCGGCGGTCTCAGAGCGGACTAATTCCGGAGCTACTGTTTTCTCGGCTTCATGTTTGGCTTTTTCGGCTTCGGTTCGAGCTTGTTCCTCTTGGAGATGTTCTGCTTGGATATCATCCAGTAATTGCCTGTACTCTTCCTCTGGGCTCCGCTTGGGAGGAAGGGTCACGGTTTCCAGCTTTGGATCCACGTGTTCCTCTACCTCCATGGCCGCTACGATGGCTTCTGCGATTTGGACATGACGGTCTTCAGCGCTAACCTCAAGGACCTCCACTCGTTCCTTTTCAACAACCACAGGGTCAGGGACAAGTACCGGTTTCTTCTCTTTTGATTCGGCGTCTTCTTCGGACTTCTCTTCTTCATCACCCGTACGTGAGACCCGGATCCTAAATGATCGGATTACCCCGGCCGAACCAACTGGCCATCTAAACCACGGGTTACTTAACGGTTCTTTTTTATCTTTTTGCGGTTTGACCGTGGGAGTGCGGCCATCGGGGGCAACCTGAGGGCTTGGCGGACCGATTTTAGCTCCGCTAAGACCGGCTTGGGGATCGTCTTCCTCGCCAGGTCGCAGCACGAGCTCGCCTTTATTACCTTTAAGATATTTCCTACCTAAGAGTACCTCCACGGCTTCTGACACGGTCTCCCACACTGTTCTGCCTGGCGCTTTGCCAACTATCCGCAGATCCGCGTCAAGTGTTAAATTCTTACGTCTCTCATTGATGATACCATTCTGCAAGGCGTTATAAACCTCAGTCTTACGCGATGGCGGGATTCTATTAGCAATCGCAGTGGAAACTAGGAACTGTGTGTCCTCATACCAGACCACCGCCTCACCCTTGTTAGACCGTTTCTGCCAATCACCCTTGTCTTTAGCCAAACTTATCTGTATTTCTTTTTGGGACTTACGGGAGCCGAAAATGCCTTCCCTCAAAGTATCCAAGGCGGTCCTGGTGTTGGGGTCATGCTTTTTGGTCCACCAACCCTGGTTGGAGTCAGCGCCCGAACCATTATTGCCGCTGTTCTTAGTGGTCTTTTTGTCCTTCTTCTTTCCTTGCAGCTCATCCTTAATTGCGCGGTTTAGGTCATTGACCACTTCTTGGTTAGCGCTTTGGATCACCAGTGCTGCCATACGGCTGGCTCTTTCTCTGGCTTCGTGAGTCTCATACAGTATTTTTTCATTTTCAATGAACTGTTCAATGATTCGACGTTCTTCGTCTATATCCGGTGCTGGGCTTTTTATGCCCAAAGATTTTTCTTTGTCGCCCTTGCTCTCATTGAAATTAAGCTGTTTCAAACGATCATTTATCTTAGCGAGAACGTCCTTTCCTTCTTTACCGTCGTTAATAATCGCGTGCAATTCCGACAAAAATTCATTGTGTTCCTGTGTGCTCAGCAATTCGTGCAGGATGAGATTAACGAGGCCTTCCCGATTCCCATCCTTCTCAAATTGAGCTGCTCGGTTCCGCAAGAACAACGTCCAGGCGATATCTCTCCAGCGTTTTATGATCCTGTCCGTAATGAGCGTGCTTTCTTCTTCCGTAGACTGGCGGACAAAGTCCACATCGCCGAATTTATTAGCTAAATATAAAACTAGGTCGTGCAGGACCGGATAGTCCAAGGCTTGGAGGCCGTGGGCGAGGAAGATTTTCAATTTGGTGACGGTGGAGCGGCCGGTGCGGGTGGTCTCGTCGGCAGCAGGATAGTCGTCAGGATGCGCGACGATGTCTTTGAGCAAATCGAGTCCGGATTGGGAAAAAGCCTCCCGTTCCAAGTCGCGCAGCCAGGATTCGAAATCATGTGCCAAAACAAACAGCCTTTTGGCAACTGCCGGCGAGGAACTAGTGGCCAGTACGCGTACGTAAGCGGGAAATTCGTTAAGACCTAAGGCGCGGGCAACTTCATAGGGGCTAACACCTAAGCCGTCGGCGATGACTTGAAGATCTTCGAGTTCAAAATATTCCAAGGTGCCGGCGCGGATCAGCTGTTGTGTGGCACTGATGGCTTTTTTATAGTCTTCTGGGGTGCGGCTCCTGCCAGCGGCGAGCCATAATTCTCCGACTTGCACCAAAGAATGCAGTGCGTCGGCAACTTTGTCTTTTCCTTGGGCCTCTGCCCATCGATAAAATGCCCTGGCCTTTGGAAATGTCGGGATGGGCTGGTTGCGGGCGGCTTGGGTCTGTTGTCTGGCGTCATCGTCGTCTTGGGCCATCCTGCTGCGGCGCAGGACACGGGCAAAATAGGTTTCATTCTTGGCGGCTTTGGTTTCCACCTTGGACTGGAAGCTCGGACGGGCGTCGAAATCGGAAATCCTGGTCGGCAAAACGCCCGGGGCCAAATAGGAAACGGCCTTGAAGATGGCTGGATAATTTTCTTGGTCGATGGCTTCGTTTAAAGTAAGCCCGTTTTCGTTGATTTCCTTGATATCTTCTATATAGGTCGTCAGCTCTTGCTTTTCGCGCTCCCGGAGGGTTGCCATATAGGTATCGGCAGCTTCCACGATCCAGGCGCTGACTTCATGTTCCGGTCCTAAAAACTGCACATCGCGCACCATGTCTTTAGCCGCCTCGATGCTTAATTTATGGGCCTCATTAAACCATTGCTTGCCGTCGATGTAGTCTTTGTTTAAGATTTGTACGAAGCCGCCATACCAGCCGGCCTGCTCTCTAAACAAAATGCGGCGGATGAAAATCCGGTCTTTGTCGGTCGTAGCCCTGGCGTAGAGGTCAAACAGGAAATGCGTGCTGTTGATGTTTCTAAACGTCGTTAAGATCGTATGTTTGTGGGCGCTGGCACGGGATAGCAATTGGCGGAAGTCCGTCACCAATTGCATGCGGACTAATGGGACGGTGCTTTTAAATTTATCGACGAATGTGTCAACATAGGTGCGTAAGGCCCCATAATGCTCATGATCCGCTTTGACATCTTCCACCTTGGCCGCAATCCCTTCGATTTCCTCTTTGATGGCATCGAGGGATTCGTTTTCTTCCTCGGGATCATGCAATAAATAACGACTGCCGAGGTTGCCAGCTTTGCGGTGGTTGCGGCCGACGAGTTGCCTCAAATCATCGGTTGGCCAGCGCTGGGCATTCTTTCCAATAACGTCAACATTGCCTAAAAATCCATATCCTCTAGAGAAGGTAGGCAAGGACACATAAACTGCATCCTCATCTTCATTGCCACCTTCGGTTGCCGCTTTAAACAATTCTTCCGCAGGTTTATATAAAAATTTAACCTTATCGCCAAATTTTTTACTCAATGCTTCAATCAATTTGATGGCATCGATATAAGAATCTGTAAATACGACAGGGCGATGGCGAAGGCTGCGGGATTCATTGACTAATCTGGCGATTTCATCATTTTGATCGGCGGTGGCAACAGATAAGAATTGCACTTTCTCGACTTCCGGATTCTGGGGGGAAACTAAGTCATAAACACTTTCTGTAGGATCGCCAATTTCGTCAATGCCTTCGGCACCCGACTTGATCAAAGTCATTGGTCCTTCAGTAGTTGCGCCCGCACCCACACCATTCAAAATCTTTTGGACAGGAGTTTCATGCGTGGTCCTGATCGTGACTACGATGTCTTCCAGCTTCATTTCGTCGTTATTGGAAGGATCTTCATTGTGCCGTATGGTCGCCGCCACTATTCCAGGGAAATCTTCTGCGGTTAGACTTTCTAACGGGTCGCCGGACCTGTTGTTAGGTACCATCTGCAGGTGGCCCCCGGAATTGACACCGAGCGTTAACCCGTTGCGTCCCTCCTCCAGGACCCAATACCTCAAAGCGCTATAGACCACCGACTGACGGTATTGCGGAAATGCTTTGTAAACCGCTTCAGACACCAGAAAATCGTCTTTACCAGTCAAGGTGTTCCGAGGCAATTTCTGGTCATACCAAATAAGGGCTTCTCCCTTAGCGCCACGTTTTTGCCAGTCATTCTCATCTTTCGCTAAACCGATCTTTGTGGCGCCGAATTTAACCCATGGTTCTTTCCTCCATGGCACCTTCACACCTTCCCCATATACCTTGCTTAAAATCGTTTTAACTTGCTCCATGATCGTAAATAAATCTCCGTTTTCACTAGGCTTGGTAGTTTCCGAACGCACATAGCTGGTTTCATCCAAATAAAGACGATCTATTTCATCACCGATGACTCCGGTTCTTATAGAGTCAAACAGGGCTTCCAGAGTTGGCCTGAGTTTAGGTGTATCCAATTCGGCAGGTAAATGCCCGTATTCATCACGAGGAGCGATTTTAAGGGTGTTTACATCCTTAAGAACATTTAACAGGACTTCCTCTAATCGCCTTATTTCATCTTCTTTGCCGTCGCGTTTGGCGTTTTTATACGCTGTAATCAGATCGCCCATGAACACAATGTCTAAGGGGTTGTCATTGTCATAACCCAGTTCTTCCGAAAGCCTTTGAGTTAATTGTTTATAGCTGAATGCATACCCGTCAATGACCGGTCTCTCAAAAAATAGCGACTTTAAATGTTTGGGGTCAGGGCCATAAATCGTCCCTGGCCTGCCCTTGACTATAAAATACATTCCCGCAATGTATTCCGACAATGTCTTTCCGATGCCTGTTTCGGCTTTGGCGATCCGGTTGTTAACCAAGGACATGACGGTTTTAATGCGGGTTTCTTTCATTTTTGGAGAAAGTTCGTCCGCAGGAATGCTGCCGTCTTGTTCCAAAATTCCATAAACCAGATCTACAAATTTCTCGATTTCTTTTCTCGAGGTCTTTGTTTTACGGTCTATTTTAGGATTGGCCGGAGTAGAGGTGGTCTTGATCTCCGGATAATGCAGCATCGCATAGTCGCCGCTGCTGTCACTGCTACCCATGGCGTAGTCAGCGCCACTGGCTGTGTTGTAACCGTCGGCGGATTGTTCCCTAACAGGAATGGTCGGAACTTCGGCAGGCAAAGGCAAATCTTGAGTTTCCTCAACCATTGGCGAATTGGCGTCGATGGTGGCTTGGACGGCAAGCGGTGTTGTCATCGCCGTGTCAGTCCGGGCAGTGCGTGGCTGACCGGCGATCATGGCCTCAGAAAGGTTGATGATTGGGCCCAAATGCTGCTGGGTTGGTAAAGGAATGGCCGGCACTGGCGCTTGTTGCAATGGCACATCCCGCTGTTGTTCGTCCAGCGGTGAGGTCTGGGCCGGGCTGGCTTCGTCCGTCGAAACATTGCCCGATCCATAATCCTCTTCGGAGCCCATTCTGTACGGCTGATCTTCCGGCATAGCGCCCTGGAGCGACTCTTCCAGTGTACGGCGAGTAATCATCCCCTTATCCACATGCGGTTTGAGAACCAGCGGACGGATTTGTCTATAGAAAGTCCTCACCTTTGCGTTAAGGGCATCTTCCGTCGGGTTGTCCGCAAAGAAGGTGATGATGGCGGTGGTGAGTTTGTCGGCATTGCCCGGCGGCAGAGGCCAGCCGCTAAACCAGGCCAGCAATTTGTTATTGGCCTCGGCAACACTATCCAAATCACCGCGGGCCGCGATCAAACGGGCGTAATGCAGGGCGAGGTACGCGTAGAAGGTGTGCTCATCAACCACTTGCGTCATGAGTTTGCGGCCAATGCCTGAATCCGTCGCGTCGATGCCCAATTTCGAAAGGATACCGCCAAACACCTTGACCGCATGTTCCTGGACTTCAGGCGGCACGCCCTGCAATTCGGAGGAATCCTCACCTGGCGGGATCAATAAGGCTTCCAGTAAATACTTCAACATTTGCTGGGCGACCGCGTCTTTGAGCGCTTCTTTTAATTTCTTAATTTCCGAGAACTTGGCAATGAACGCAGGATCAGACTTCTGAAGCGCGGCCAACACTTGCATCGCTCGATTGACGACATCGCGGGAATCTTTCAGCATGCCATATGTGATTTCGCGAGCAAAGTCGTCTGCGTCGGTAAAGTTATGATCGAAGAAGGACATGGCGCGGTCGGTTAATACCTTGACCACAAATTCTTCCATGGGCAACTTTTCGGCGTAATAGCTTAACCAGGCAAAATCATTAAGAGCTTTTTCGCCTTCTGGAGCGGCCATCATGGCGACGGAGGAACCGATCTGGCTAAAGTCAGGAAGCCGCAGAATGGTTCTGCGTTCAGGTTGCAGTCTGTCGTCTAATGATACAGTGGCGCGGTCGATACTGGCCCGGATACGCAGCATGGCTTGATCGCTAAGAACTCGGGCGCGGCCTTCTTCGTTGAAATCTTTGGCTACCGCGGTAAACTGGGCAAAATCCCGGTCCGCCACATCCAAAAATTTGTTGTACATTTTATCCGACATGGATAAATCAAAACGTGGGCCTGGCCCTTGCAAAATCCCGCCTTGCGGTTGACGCTCAAAAATCTTCTTGGTGGACCAAATTGATTTTTTGTCCGGAAATAATTTACGCTCCAGTATTTTAGTTTCGAGTTTTTGGCGGATAGATTGCTCACGTTGCCGGATTTTTTCCGGAGCGAGGGCTTTTTCCGGAAGTGCGGCTTTCGCTGGTGCTTGGGCTTTCGCCGCGGCTCTAGGTTTTTCTATATTGAAAATATATTTTTCAACAGCTTCGACGACCGTAGCGGGTGCGGCCTGCGCATCGACCATGGCTTGTGCTTTCTGACGGGCCTTCTCGGCGGTGAGCCATTGTCTTTCCTTCATGGCATTGATTTTGGCCCTTGCCTCTTCCACTTGGCGTCTGACCTTTTCGGAGATTTCTCTGACTTTGTCGCGCTGATCATCCGAGGCGTTGCTTACCTCGGCCGTACTCTGGGCTAACTTGGCCTCTAATTCTTGGGCTTGTGCTTCCAGGTCAGGTAAAGTGGCAAACGTGGCAATTTCCTGCATCTCTTCCTGGGTAAAGACTTGGCTTAGGAATGTTTGCGTTAAGGCTGCTTGGCGTGGAGCTGCTTTGGCTGGAACTGGGCGTTTGGTTTTGGCTTCCGACGGACTGGCTGGGTTAAATATTTTGGCCCCGAAGAGGAAGGTGAAGATGTGGTTTACGGCAGCTTCCGGAGTCATGATTTGCTGGCCGCCCGCCGGAGGAGCTTTATTTGTGCCGGCGCCGGAGATGGCTTGCATTTGTTGACGAACTGCGCTGCGGAACGAGCCCACCTCAGCCTCTGCCGGTTCGGTCTTAAGATATGTTGCTAAATCTTGGGCCGTGGCCAGATATTGGCCGTCGCTTACTTTAGTTAAAGGCAATTCAGTCGGCAGATCGGCATCTTTGATATTTAACACAAACGCCTTCGGAGTGACCGCTCTCTTGCGTGGATCGTAGGATCCTTCCATCTTGGTTATAGGAGCCTCTTGGTCTTCAGTTGCAGGACGATTAAAAGTGACTGTAATTTCGTTCTGATCGGATTGCACCGTGACCTGGCCGCTGGATAAGAATTCCTTCGCCCGATCCATGGCAGCAATTTTCGCTTGAGGGCCGCTGCTTTCTTCTGTTTGCTGCGGCAGCTGCGCTCGGACTTCTTTCTTGAGGGCGTCGGTATAACGAACGGCCCGGGCCAAGATTTTATCGTTGCTGATCTCGGTATTCATTGCTTGTTCAGATTTGCTGGTTGATTGCAAGAGGTCTCTGAAATCCCCCAGGTCATTGACTGTAAAGCTCGACTCTATGCCGTTGACTGTTAACCCCAAAATAAATGCTTTAGGCGTAAGGGGGGATTTTTTGCTTGGTTTCACGGCATATTTGATTCCTTTTAACCAAACTGTATTGTCCGCCGGCTTTTCGCGTTTCGGCATGCGCGCGGTAAACTCATAGGCCCCGTCGGCCGTTTTCTTGACTTTGACGGCAGTCCCGTTGATGGCCGCGGCCTTGACTCCTATTCCTTCCGGGCCTGGCCCTGAAATTAACGCCACCGGCAGAATCCCTTTATCCCAATCTCCTTCGTAAGTCTCGATTGTGTCCGTTGTAGCGTCAATACCGTGCACATTCTGGGCTGATAGTATCTCAAGCACTCGTCGGTTGAATTTGCTTCTTAGTCTGTCCGCTAAATCGATGGATTCATCGCCGGGCTCTGGCCGCACTGTAGCTTCCAGCATATCTTCCAGCTCCTTGTCCATATCATTGGGTGCTGCAATCTGCACTGATTCATCATCAAACCCTAGATCCGGGGTAGCAACATTATTGACCATCTTATTGCGCAGGAGCTGAGGAATGGTGTTGGTGAACGCCGCTGGAGACCGGGTTATCGCTTGGGCTTGGCGTCCGCTGATAATAGATGCCAACGCTGTGCCGGCGACTATTGCCGCGGTCTTGGCTTTGGTGGTTTTTGTGGCCATGGCGCGGCTGGATGTAGTCCTCTTATCTCTATCTGCTTGAAGAACATGCTCCGCCGATTCTCTTTCCGGAGCGCCGCCAAAGAACAATTCGTCATACACGTCCGGCCGAACCCTCACCCACAGCTTGCCAGTGGCTTTATCCATAACCGGCGGAGTGGTTAATTTGTAGTATGTTTTAGCGACTTCCGGAATTTTGGGATCTTCCGGATCACTGACTTTCACACTCAGGACATAGGAAACGGGGACGGGTTTTTTAGGATCCGTAAAATCAAAAACCCCTTCTTCTACGATTTCCGGGCCGGCGGTGGGGAGAATTTTAATGGCGGCTTGATTTTGCTTATTGACAGGATAGAATTCGCCGCGATGGAAAACACCGCGAATTTGTTCAGGAGATTTAGGATTATCAACCACATGAAATTCTAACGTCGCGTGGCCGGGTAACGCATAGGTCTGGGGCCGGATGCGGTCGCCTTTGGTGATGACTCCACCGGTGAACGTGCGGTCTTCCATAATGATGTTGCGTTCTACTTGTATGGCGGGTGCGCCTTTGAGAGGTAATTCAAACCGGGTTTCAGTCTCGGTGGCACGGGCGCCGGTGCCGATATTTAAGGCGGCTGCCAAGGCCAGGGCGGCTGGAGTTTTGCTGCCGAGCATCGCTTCGTTCGGCTTGCTTTCCATGGCTGCCTTTAAAATAGCGCGGGTGTATTCTTTGGGCGTGGTGGTTGGTTTGTGTTTGATCACCATGCGGCCTTTAAGGCGGCCCTTAAGATCAATAAATGCTTCTTTCGGCTGCAGTTTAGTGTAGTGCGTAAATTCGCGGCGCGCTTTGGCGTTCATCCCCTTGAAATATCGAATATTGCTGATCTTGCCGGGGCCATTGCCATATTCTGGGAATCCAAGTTTTTGAAGGACCGCGTTAACGGCAGGCTCGGCTGACTCAGGGACCTGCACATTGTCGGGATTGACCGGCACATTTTGGGCTTTGAGGGCATCGATGATTTGATCATAAACTTTGCCTTCATCCAAACGCTTCTGCTCGTCGAGGAAACGCTCGGCGGCCGTCTCATCGGCATTGGCTAGGACTACGGCATCTTTTTTCATGTCACTCAGCTGGCTAACCGCGTCTTCAAGATTAGCCTCTTTGGCGATTCTCATCGCATCTTCGTAACCTTCCTTAACTGCCGTGGTGTCAATGTCTGGCCTGTCTTCGCTGTCTTCCTTAAAGGGCATAACGACGGGACTGGCCGCGGTGATGTGCCGGCTTAACGTGGACTCGTTGAAGCGATTGACCGCATTCTTAATGGCAACGCTGGGCGGAGCGTTTTTGAGCGGCACTTCATTGGCTGCGCTATTAACCATGGCCTCGCTAGAGTTACCTTCGACGGCGGTCTTTAAAATCGCGCGGGCATAAACTTCAGGAGTAGCGGCTTCCCGGCGCGCAATCACCACGCGGCCCTTGGAATCGATAAAATCCGTTGAGGGAGGATGGTCTTGGACATACTTCAGGTAATCGTCTCTTTCCTGCGGATTCATGCCTTTAAAGTAGCGCGGATTACTGATCCTCCAGGGGCCTTTGCCATATTTCAAATCTTTGAATCCGTCTTTTTCAAGGACGGCATTTACTGTATCTTCCTCACCATCGGGAACCTGCAGGTTGTCACGATTGACCTTAATGCCTTTAGCTTCCAAGGCCTCTGCGATATTGACCATGGTGCCTTTTTCATGAAGTTGTTGTTGTTCCTTAATGAAATGATCAACCGCGGCATCTGTGGGGCTGTCGACCAAGATGAAGTTGTCTTTTCTGCGTTCCAATTCCTCGCCCACGTCGTTGAGTCCTGCTTCTCTGGCTATGCGGACGGCTTGAGCATGGCCGGCATCGAAATCGCTGGACTTAGGAATTACTCTAATAAACGTTTCCTGGCGCGCATTAAACCAATTTCCGATATTCTTCATCGGCACACTGGGCGGCAATTCTCGAGTGGAAGGACGCATGCTCCAAGAGTCTTCATTCGCAAAGCAAGATCCACCGCGGGAATCTGCGCATTGACTTTTTGGAATTTCTTTGGGCTCAGAGGGCGGGGCCTCTTTAGTCGTAAACAGGTCTTTCAGAATATCTGCCGGAGGTTCGCTGTCATCCGGTGGTTCTGGAGGCAATTTATCAGATCCTGGCGGAGTCCGAGAATCGGTTTCGTCCATTCCAAAAAATTTGGACATGGAGCCAATCACGCCTTTAACGGTGTCTTTAATGCCATCGGCGCCCATCATACCGCGGTCAGGTGGAACATTGCTATCGTCCGGCGGAGCCCCAGGGCCTTCGGGTGTTGGTTTTTGCGACGACGGAGGCCTTGTTTCTGTAAATGGTTGTGCTCCATATACTTTTTCCTCTGTTCCATTGCGATTGATTAAAAAAAGATCCGCAGTGGGGGTCACGACGAGCACAGGTTGCCCGACAGTAGCTTGTTGAGGCAGTTCCATCACATCCACTTGTAAACCAACTTGATCGCGTAAGGAAACACCGAAGGCGTCAACGGCTAATTTCCCTTCTTCCTCATTAATAGGTCCGTTCTGGTTTGACTCAATCAATACAAGATGACCATTACCCATGTCTTTCACTGCTTCGGTGGCTTTTGTCAAGCCTTCCACATTCATAGGAACGGTGCCCATAACACGTTTATTGCCATCCTTTGCAATGAAGAGCATTTCTCCCGGTCCTGGCAATCCTGTTTCGAGAGAATTTGCACGCCCAACGTCGACTTTGATATCATCTTGTTCGACTTTCTCCGACACAATGGCAGACAATTGTCTATCCTGCCATTGCAAACGGCGCGGCACAAACCCGTCGAAAGGATTGCCAGCGCTCAAAGGCACAACACCGATGCTGTCTAAATAATTCTCATAGTACCTAGCCTGGATTTTATAGGCAGGTATGGTTTTCCCATTGCTAAGCCGAACTTGAGTGGGCTTGGCATCAACATTTTTCTGGTTGAGATCATTTTTGGCCTCGGGGGTCAGCATCACTACATATTCTTGCGGTGAAAGTTTATCTGTGTTATCAATCTGCGCATCGACTCGCACAATTCTGTGATGGCCGGGTATGGGCGATGATTTTCTTCCCATCTGTGGATAAGGAATTTCGGCTTCCATCTGGAGGGTTTTAGGGTTCATCACCACCGGCATTTCATGACCGTTAAAGTATACAGCCCGGCGATTTTCGCCAAAAACCTCGTCGAAGATATTTCCTCCCAGCCGCTCTCTTAAATTGATTGCCTCCTCATCATCTGTCTCTGACACATTTGTCTTCATGAAATGAAGCAACCGGTTAAAGCCGTTCGGTTTATCTCTTAGGTCTCGTTCGTACGGCTTTAGTCGGGTCTTACGCAATTCCCCAATGACTTGGACCGCTTTATAAGCCGACAGTTTGCTGACGCCGCCTTCTTGCAATTTTTGCCTCAAAACATTAGGGTTCGAGAAAAATATTTCCGCTGGGAACTTGGCACGATACACCTGCGGTGTGTTATCGATGATGGCCAGGCGTTTTTTGGCATCATCGAAATTCTTGGCAAACATTTCTTGGATCAACAGCCAGGCCTCGGCGTTTTTGGGATCGACGATAGGAAGCAGGGCTGTATATTTCTCGGCATCCTCTGGATATTTATTTTTGATGCTCTCAGGGGTTTCCCCTTCCAGATAACTTAAGGACTGTTTCATTGATTCGATGTCGGAGAAACCAACAAATTCTCGACGGACCATTTTTGCATCTGTGGTGTCGTATTCCAAATGATCCAAATATTTGATGATCGCCTCAAACAAAGCGTTCAATTTTGTATTCACTTTTATTTCCTTAATGGTGTCATCGTTGGCCTGTTCATATTGGGGATCAACAATTTCCAAGGCGTGGCGCAATTCGTGCATGTACGTTCTCAAAAACTTCATGGGGTCTTTTTTGTCCGCATTCCGATCCACCGCAATACCGGAAATACCCCGGACTTCGCCTTTAATTTTCCATTGCATTTTCTCTTGCTTTGTTTCAGGATCTGTTACCGGAACCCTTTGCACAACATCCATCTCAACAAGAATCTCCTGAAGCATTTGTTCTTGCGGAGTCAATTTGCCCTTTTGGCTCTCAACGTCGTTCCACATATCGGTCTGGGTTTGGGTGTCGGAGTTCATGCCGCCTAGTGTGTCGCCAATGGAGGCGGCTTGCTCAATGAGCGCAACTTTTTTGGCCTTGTATTTGCCTTTTTTGGCGCCTTCGAGATAAGCCTGGACGCGGGCAAACATTCCAATCATCGTTTCCTTACCCCC
The DNA here is from genome assembly GCA_021731625.1 of Candidatus Omnitrophota bacterium. Lineage (GTDB taxonomy): Bacteria > Omnitrophota > Gorgyraeia > Zapsychrales > Fredricksoniimonadaceae > JAKFXC01. The sequence goes on along the minus strand of JAKFXC010000038.1, from coordinate 18,938 downwards.
CGTGACCTGTATGGCCTTTCCGAGGGTGTGCACAATGGCTTCTTTTCTGCCTTCGAAGACATCGTCGTGATCCTTCAGAAGATTGGACGTCAGAGCGCCGGGCTGGGATCCAGGACGATAACCAGGGGAAAGGACACTAGGGACACCCTTGTGGTGGATCTCATCCACAGTGCTTTTCAAGCGGGTTTCTCTTTCCTTAACTTGCCGGGCTCGCTTTTCTTTGGCTTCCCTTAGCATTTCTTCCTGTTTAGCACGGTTGTCCGCGCGGTCGCCGGTATAGTCGTAGCTTTTGTCGCTTAGCTGGGGAGCCTTAAAGTCAGCAATTTGACCAAACTCGTCAATTAAAATGCTTCGCTCCAATTCATCGGTATTGTTGGAAAATAGAAGCCCTTGATCGGTCAATTCCACCTGTGTATACGGGCTGTTGAGCAAAGCCGCGAACACGCGCAGATGGTCGAGATTGGTGTCGGCCAAACTATCCTGCCACATATTCTTGACCAGTTTTCCTATAATCGGTGTTCTTAAGTTTTGGTATTTAATGATTTTGTTTAAGATGTCGCCCTGGGCTTCCTCAGATTCAAATTTTCTGATGGTGTTGCTGAATTCTTCTCTGATTAAATTCAAAATTTCATCGCCACGCCTATCGGCGATGAGCTGATCTAGGGTCTGACCTCGGAACTCATTAGGCAATTTATAGATCAAGGTCTCGAGCAATTCATTGCCATCCTCCACATCGATCAGAAGATCTTGCACTCCTGGGGTGCCAACCTTACGGGCTTGTTTATCCTCTTCACCCCTAATGGCATCAAGGCCAAACTTGTTAATCATATGCAGGGCTTCCCGATAAACACGAATGCCGCGCATGTACATATTGGTACCGCGACCCACAACTTTGCCCGCTTCAAGGTTGAGATCCAAATATTTTCTTTCGTTGCCGATCCTTAAAGAGCGTATAACATTGCGCAGTTTTCCAAAAACTTCAATTTGCTTATGCACAGGTGCCTCGCCCAACTGCATTTCCTTAACGTCGTAAAACCCGAGATCAGCATAAGGTATATCGTTATGGTGAATGCGCATACGGGACGCACCGCCAAGCATGCGTACAGCCATGCTAAACAAGCCTTCCAATTCCTCGTCGACTTGGCCTACGGGGCCTGCTTGGGCTTGTTCAGCTTCCCTTTTTGCATCATCGGGGGTGTATCTTGCTTTCTCCCATTGAGGATGCTCTCGGTCCTTGTCTGTAGCAGGCTCCACAACACCCGTATTAACGTCACGGACCACAAAGTCCGTTGGTTTTTCATCATCATCACCAATGAACACCTGTTTAGAATTTACACCGGTCTTATATGGGACATACATCTGATCCGGCCTCCACACCCCTTCGCCAAATACCGGGTGCCGGCCGGGGATAGGTTGATTGTAAACGGGGCGGACTCGGGTTGTGGTTTCGGTCCTGCGCACCGATCCATTTTCCTTAGCTTGGGCTGGGGCTTTGGGTCTACGAGGTATGTTTTGTTTAACTTCCGCTATCGCATCTTCACGCGCATACTCCGGTTGTTGCCAATCGCGATGTGCCCTGATGGCTCTGCCTCTCTCATCATCTTGGACTTCTTCCACCACAGAATTGTTCTTATCGTAAACCACAAAATTCGTTGGCTTCGCGCCTAAAAAGACCTGGCCCGTCGGATGAATCCAAAAGTTTATCGGATCCAACTGTTCCCGTGTCCAGATTCCTTCACCCCATACTGGGTGTTTACCGCCTACCAGGCCAGGAATTACTCTCCCAGTTTCATCAAACACTCTCGGATCAGTGAGCCCTGCAGCGCGATAGATCCCGTGGCCCAACTCGTGCTCCCCAACGCCAGCTTCTTGAGTTTCATAGCCGCGTCCAAGCAAGTCTCGCAAAGCATTGCTTCCCATTTCCGCAACTTCATTCGTGACTTGGCCGGCGGTGTTGTCCTTGCCCAACTTTGGGTTATAGACAAACGGAATGTTCATGATTTTTAATCGATCAGCTATGGAATCAAATTGGGCATCAATAAAGGCATCCTCCACTTGGGAGGCTTCCAGAGTGGGTAAAATACCCAGGAACCTATTCCCAAACAGTGCAGCAATGCGGTCTTTATCGATGGACAATTTTCTATTTAAGCGGATGGTTTCATTCGATTCCGAAACAGGCGATGCAAAACCATGAGCCACCAATTCACTCGCATTCTCTGGGCCAAGAGCCTCAATTTTGACCAGGCCGTCTCTGTCTTTGATCCTCTTCGGCACTTTAATGACCGCGCGGTTTTGACGGATGATCTTGTCGGAAAATCCTCTTCCTTGGAGGGCCCTTAAATATTCTTTCAAGGGATTCTTGCTCTCTAAGGTTTTGCCGTCCCACAAAACCTCAACACCGACGACCAACTTCTCTTCTTCTTTTGGAAATTCTCTATCTTTTTCCTTCATAAAAGCCTGGAGCGCGGCTAAATTCTCTTGAGCTTCCGGAGGGATCGTAAGCTTGGGATGTTTGCCGCCTTCCTGTTTCAATAGGACGAATCTGGTCTCAAAGCCAAATTTATCAAGATACTTTTTAAAGAGGAAGGAGGCACGGGCAAAGAGCTGGTTGTCGATTTTTTTCAACTTGCGCATTTGGGCTTCAATTTGTTCGAGGGCCTCTTCCTGCGGAACAACCTCTTTGATCTTCCCAATTAAGACAGCCTTAGGGATAGTGATTTGTTTTTGATCCGTCGAAATTTCAGGATAGAGTGCCCGCAACTCATCCACAATGAATTCATCCTCATCCCGGTCAATGATGAAATTCTCTCCATCCTCAGACAGCGGAATGTGCCGTCCCATGTTGACCACGCCGCGCTCCACGCCATTCGGATCATAGACAACACCCTTAATAATTTTATAGCCCCGTCTTAAGCCGGACTCGCTAAAGCTATCGTCGACAATGATTTGCTCGGCCACGTCCCAAGTCTGTTCTTTACCGTCATTGACAAGCTCGAGGACATCAATATGAGCAACATTAGCGGCCACCCGTCCGTCATCCAGACGCAAAGACAGGTCACGTTTGAAGCGCGGCATGGTGATTCTGCCGGACTTGACAGAACCCATCACGAAAATATCGTCGGCCATGATGCCGTTCTCACCTTGCCACATGTCATAGCCTAAATTGTTTTTGACCTGGTGGGTCCAGCGTTCGCCAGGTTTAAACACCGCTTGCCCATTGACGATAATAGGCGCATTGTCTTCGGCGACTTCGCTGTCGACATATTCCAAGCGGATGTCTTTATCCTCTTGTCCCAAGATGATTTTCCAATTGTGCTTGAAGATGATGTCTTCCCAGCCACGCTTAGGATCTAAATACACCCGGCGTTTTTCCATCGTCGACATTCTAGCCAAACGGTTGTTGAGGAGCTGTTTGCCCACGTCGGCGACCTTTTTGCCCGCCAGCTGGAGGAATTTCGCTTGCGCAATGGCCAGGTATTGGCCTTGCACAATGAAGCCATGGACTTTTTTCTCATTGTCCATCAAAGCGATGAATTCGGTGCCAGTCTGGGTGTCGGCATCTTCCTTGGCGGTCAAATTTTCAACGTTTAATTTGCCGTTATCGTCCACATACTCCAAAGTCACCTTGTTGTTGTTTTCCGGATGGAGAGTAAGCTTGTCATAACTCTTGTCGTATTCCCATTCGATGGTGACCCGCATGCGTTTATGCGTTGCAGCGTCTTCGATTTCCATTTCATGGATGGCCCAATCGCGCTCATTTTTGCGCACGATGTTTAACACAATCGACTGCTCTTCCGCCGGGGCGGTGTTAAGGCTGAAGCGACCCTGAGCGGCCCCTCTTAAGAGGTCTCGGTTGACGATCACACCCCTAAACGGCGCTTTATTGCCGTAGCGGTTGTAGTTGTCTAAGGTATAAATCCGTCCCCGGAAATCATAAAACTCGCCGGCGTTTAAAGCGATGCCTTGCGTCAGCTTATCGATGGCTGCACCGAATGTCTTTTTCAAAGCCGTACGGTTCTCTTCAATGCGGTCATGGCCTTCTTCCAATTCGCTCTCTTTTCCAGTCGTCCTCTTAGAGAAGTCTTCCATACGGGCAACATTGTTCAAAGCCTGGGCAATGTCGGCGGGGCTGGCTTCATCGATGTCCTCAACGATATTGCTGAGCTGGGCTTTAACAACATTGCACGTGGTGCAAGCCTCGGGTGCTTGCAACTTTCCAATAATGGCTTGAACATCGACGATGTCCCCGGCCGTAAACTCGGCCGTACTCTGGCCTTCAACAATAAACCGATTGCTGGCCCCAATCCCAATACCTATTTGCTGCCAGGGAATGCGGCCCAAACCAGGATGATATTCCCAAATATCGTAGTTGCCATCGCCGCGAGGAGTTTTGTAGAGATTTTTGGTATCGGCCTTGTCGGAGGTGAAATCCGACACGAAAGGAATCAAATCGGTGGCATTAGCCATGCGGTTTTGCCGGACGCGGTCAACGGCCAGACGCGCCGCTTCGGGATCGCGGCCAAGATGGGCGTCGTCGCGTATATACTGGGCCACACTTTGAGTGGCCACGTCCAGATCAATAGTAGCGGCAATACCGTGAACTTGCTCCCAAAGCTCTTTTTTGGCTTCGCGCAATTTTTCTCTATTTTCAGGGCTTAAGGGTTGTTTTAAATCTATTCCTTCTTTATCCGCGAAATCTTTTAGAATTTTCTGAATTTCCACTTCAATTTTGGCCAAATTTTCTGCCTGCTTGGTGGTCAAGTTGGCGGAACGCTCGCCCTTCACTTTGCCATCCGGTCCCACTTGCCCTTCCACCATAAGGATCTGCACAGCATCTACCGCACGCGTACGCTGGCTGTTTAATTCCGCTCTTCGGGCTTCGGGACTAGCATTAGGGTCCTGGGTCACAAAACGTCCGAAGATTTGCACCAGCCTATCCGTTGGTTCAGCACTGACAATGCGATAACTCACTTTGACCAAATCGTCAACCAAGACACCTTTCTCTCCATCCGTATTGCTTTCATTGAGCATCTTCAGCAAGGCTTTCTTCTCAGCTTCCTCTCGGGTCATCTCAGGAATCGTGGGATCTTTAGCTCTAGCTTTTTCGACCTCGGCTTGAATTTTGTCCGCTCTGCTTGTCAATTCCGAAGCTTTCCCTCTTTGGGCATCCATATTCCTCATGTTGGCGATTTCTCTATCTGTATAAATTCTGACGTTCCGGCCAAAGAGCGGATTAGTTCCCGCGCTCATGGATCCCAAAATGATCACCGGCCCCAAAGCCTCGAGCGCAAGTTTCCTGACCGCCTCTTCCCGTTCCACATGATCCCTCTTCATCACTTTTTCAATGTCGCGCTCGCTGATGCCTTGCACAGCCAAATCGATCTTATTCTTGAGTTCTGCGAGGACACCGTCAATGTCCTTAGCTTTAGCAATGAGGATGTTTTCCTCTTTGACCGTAACCCCATTTGCCTTTGCAATCGCTATAAGTTGTCGCTTCAAAAATGCAGGATTGTCTCCATTCCTGACCAGGAATGGTTCCAACATATTCGAATTGATGATCAAAGCTGTGCTGGTCGCTTTCTCCATAGTGTCATAATTACGGAAGTGCTCCCTATTAATATCGAGGAAAACCTCCTCCAAGGTTTTTCCGACGGCAATATCGACGTCGTACCGCATGTCTGTTAGATTCAGGTCTCGTTCCAACTGCCGTCTGACAAAACCTAGCTCTTCCAATGTGGACCAAGCCGAACCTGGAGTTGCGCTTAAGATCACCGCCCGATGGGCGCCCTCTTTAAAGGTACGCGCACCGGAAATATGGATATTGTTCGTGCCAAGGACGTGTTGGGCCCATGTTGCCATACCTGCTTTAGTGACTGTCCTTTTCCCATTGGCGTCAGTGCTATAAAATTCCCACTGGCGCCCACCTTCTAAGTAATTTCTAAGGTATCCGGCAAGACCCGTAACCGCGGCTTGCCCAAACAAATTAAATTTGTGGTCGGAAATGACCCTCTTCTCGGCCTCACGTCCGTCGGAACGCATCTCAAAGAGATTGAGCGTAAGCTGATTCTCGCCATTGATGTAATAATGGATCGTGCCCTTACCCTGGAGCGACATGAGCACCGAAGCAGCGGCATCCAGGAGTTCGTTCATGACGGTATCGCTCAAATCCGACGGCCTCTCTAATTTTCGTGCCTCAGCGAGCTCTTTCCATTTTTCGAAAATTTGCTTTTTCAAACCTGGCTCTTTCTCGGTGCCGAAGACAAACCGCTCAAAATATTCATGGTGGCGGTCGGTTTTATTGGAAGACTTAACTAAAATATTTCCCGGATCGATGCGTAATTCAGCGATCGCATCCCACATCGTTGCATTGAATAAAACTTTCCTCTCCTCCCCAGCTTCTTTATGTTTGTTCTCCGGCTTCTCAAAGAAGTTTGCTCCGAACGAGGCGCCCTCACCAATAGTCAACGCCGGTTCGGTGATGGCCAAATGCTCGTCTGTGATTCTGACGGCGTCTTTGAAGTATGATAGTCCGGTTTTGCCATATAACTCTCGGTGGAGGTGGTACGCTTTAACGCCCGTGTAGGTAATGGCCGTTGGTTTTCCATCCAGATCGATTTTAATTTCTTCTGAAATTGACGTAGACTTGATGATTCTGAACCCGGCCTTTTCTAACTTGGCATTATTAATCGCTGAATCCTGGACTTCGTAAAAATACCGACGATTGGGGAAATATTTCGCTAAAACAGGCAGCAAATGGATGGCTAATGTGGATTTACCTGCGCCCATCGGCATGGTCAGGAGCATCATGTCATTAGGAGTCAATTTATCTTTGAAAATAAAATCAATGAAGTGGGACATGACCGAGAATTGCCCTTCGAGATAATCCAAAGGCTTGTGTCCCATATCTTCCTGCCATCTGGCCATGTATTCGCCGATGACCTTGAGTTTGGAAACTTGGTGTTCACCGTCGACGAGCATCTCCTTCTGCATGGCATCCAGAACCGATTCAACCCTGGCTAAGCGCTCGGCCTTGGCTTCTGGTCCTACTTTTCTAGACAAAGCTTTTTGCAAAATCTCTTCCACCTGATTGAACTTACTCTCGGTCAATTTGGTGGTTCCCAATTTTCCTTTTCTTCTATCGTTGTACTCCTCTCTAAACGTCGAAAAGCTTTTATTAAAACCTTCGGCGTTGACCTCATTGGTTGCCGTCAAGATACCAAGGTCTTTCAGAACTGCCGCAATCTGGGCAAAATCTTTTTTGGTGAATTTCTGGTCGGTGAATTGCCCCTCGTTGATCTCGCCATCGGACAATCGGCTAAAATTCTCCCTTGTGGCATTTCTCAGCGCAGCCAATTGAGCTTCATCGGTAAGATCAATCTTGCCCTTTTCCCTAATTGCAGTCTCCAGCACGGCCCTGAACTTGGCTTCATCAAGCATGACACCGGCTTTGTGGGGATCATTAGGATCAATATCTTTGCCGAAATGATAGATTTCCCTTTCAGACTCCTCAATGACCTCGTTGGTGGCTTTAATCCTTCTGGCCATTTCCCGGGCTTCACTGGCTTTAGCGCTGCCCGGGTCGTAATGGTCAACTTCTCTATAAGGGACAGGTCGTGGAAGAGGACGTTTGGCTAAAAAGTCAGCATCGACGAAATCTTTGTCTGATCCTACGGTGATGACTTTGATGTTATCGGAAAGGGGTCTGACGGATGACGCGGGGGTTGGTGCAAGCGGGCCTAAATGTGCGCGCTCCGGAGGACCGCGGGATTCGATAGAAGACATCCGGTCTCTGGTTGGCGTGAGCTCTTCGGCCACGGTGTGGTGGTCTTTCTCACCGGTAAATAAATCAATGGATTTTGTTTGGGCCACCGTATCCAGAAAATTCTGGGCAGCTTCGCGTTTTTTGACATCTTCAGGATTGGTGGAATCTTTGAGTTCCCGGACGATTTTTTCCGCATCGGCAACCGCAGTCCTGCTCCATTGGAAACTGTCCAAAAATTTCTTAGCCTGCTCGTATTTGGCTCTTTGGGCGGGATCGGGGGCCGCTTTGTTTTCCTTCACGGAGCGTTCGAAGTCGCTGACAATAGTTTGTGCCTCGGCAATGCGGTCGCGGGTTTTGGCGACCCAAAGCTCGAGTTTTTCGTGGCCTCTAAATTTGCCGCTGTTTTCGGATCCTTTGCGATAAACAACAATGCTCTCCGGAGCAGCATCCCCTCTTTGAATGATGATAAACAAACCATTGTGCTCAACACCGTCTATGTTGGATAAAGCCCTATTTAAGCGATCAAACTCTGCATCTTCCAATGAATAAATTCTTTCAGTCCCTCTCTTGCTTGCGCCTTGGGCGATGCCGTCCTTGGCATTGTCCGCTGTCTTGCCCTCGACGGCATCCAAGACCGCGGAAGCGACCTGGCGTTTTTGGGGTTCGGACAATACCCTGCCGCCGAGGTTGGTGTCGAATCCGGTTTTTAAGACGGTAACGTCATTAGCTGCTTCAGCCTCTCTTGCCCTTTTCTCAAAATCAATCCGACTTTGTTGACGATCTCTCTCACCTACTGCTCCAGCAGGAGAGTCAAAAGAAGATCTGGTAGTTATAACTCTTTCTTCGCGACCTGATTTACTCGTGCCTGTTTTATAGGTTTCGACATACATCTGGTTGACATTCCTATGTGGATCCGTCAATACCTTCCAAACCAGATCGAAATCATCGCCAAATATTTCCCTCAATTTTTGTTGCCGCTCAGACATTTCCAAATCTTTGGCCCGTTCAGCTGATGTTTCAGATCTTCCTTTAAAAAGCTCACTTGCAACAAGCTTTGCGATAATTTCTCGCCCATTGAGTCCTACGGCATCAAAGTGTGCAGCATGACTTACCGGTTGGTACATCCTCACATGTTCATCCGTCGACGCACTGGCCGCACTCAGGGCTTCTTGTCTTTCTGCCTCTTCCTGTTCTCGTTCTTTTTGCGCTCTATCCGCACGACGCGCCGCTCTCTCATCAGCTTTTTGGGCTCTGGCGGCATCAGCGTCGCTGGTTGGGCCTTTGTTTCCCGCAGGTTGTTGGGCCTGACTATCTGGTGCCGCAGGCTCTTTGCGATCCGTCGCCGCCGAAGTGGATGGTTGGGGTTTATCCGCTGGCTTTGGCGTCGGGGATGGTTGTGATCTACTGCCATCTTCTTTAACCGCCTGGGCCTGGTCTTTGAAACTTGGCCGCAATTCAGGATTTTCTCCCTTCTCTACATTCGGGACACGAGACCTTAACAAAATATCCATGGCTTTGGTGTTGGGCTCCCATTTGCCGGTCGTATATTCTCCGAGTGTCTCTATCCTGCCATCTCTTTGGCTTTGCAAGCCATCTTCCGTGACTCGCCACACTTCGCCATTTCTATCTCGAAGTAAAGTCCCTAAACTCAACTGTTGACCCCATTGGGACGCCTGAAGTTTGTGGTCTGAAGTTGGAGCTGCGTCACTTCCCACAAGAGGCCCTCTGTCCAACTCTGACAATAATCCATCCAGAGCTTTCTGAACTTCACTAGCGCCATCACTATTATTGTTCCTTTCAGCCCTGGCCAAAGCATCGCGCAAAAGCCCGAAAGCTTCATTGGCTCCTTGAATTGTTGGATTACTGTCAACCGCCATATTGGCTTCATTCAATCTTGCGGTCCAATCATTGCGATCAGCATTGGCCGCATTCTTAAAATTTTCCCGGGCCCGTGCGAACAACACCCGTGCTTCTGCGGTAGTTTTCCCATCTGCGGTGGGCGTTGCCAATGCTTGATACATTAGGTTCAAACCCTCCATATATAATGGAGTGGCGTTGATACGTGAAATGAGCCGCGCTTGGTCAGCAGGTGACATTTTTCCAGAATTCACCATTTCTTGGGCTCTAGATATTAAGTCTGCAATCTGAGTTTTGCGTGCACTTTCGCCATCCGAACTTTTAATATTGTTTAAGGCCATGGCCTGGCGCAACATGTGAAATCCAGCATTTTCCAATCCAAAACTGGCAGCATGGCCATATGTATCAGCCGTGCGTTGCCAGCCGTCATTGAATTCTGGCCCAACACCCCTAGGTTGGTGAACAACAGCATGATCAGCCAAGCCCCTATCGATCACTCTACTATAAGGGGTCATGTCGATGCCTCTTTTAACGGCAAGATGATACAGCTCCATGATTTGACCAGGAGTTGCATGATCATTTTGCCGCAGGCGCAAATCTATCTGGCGAAATAAATGCATTGGTTCGGGACGCGCGTTCATGACCTGTTCATTGAGCTTAATAGCTTCAGCGACATTCGCCGGATTTTTGAATCCTTCGTTTTTCATAAGCTCCTCGATCTTCAAGAGATTGCCATCGAGTTTTCCAGCATGGGCGGGCAAACGCAGGAAACCTAAATACCCTAAAGCTTCTTGTTGTCCCGCTGTAAACAAATATCCCCGCGGCTTGGCGCCGTCTTTGCCTTCAGGCATGCCGGAGGAGGCCCACTCGTCGGCAAAATGCAAAGTTGTAGAAATGCCTTTGACGACGGCCGGCATATAAACCACGTTGCGGTAACCCCAAGATAAGGATTTATTGAGATTGAGGTGTTTCCCGATCTTAGGCACACTTAAAAGAGCGCTTTGAGCTTTTGTGGTTTCAATAGATTTCCAGAAATTGTCCGTTGGATTGGAAACAATGGCGGTGACTTTGTTAAGGTTCCCGAAAAATCCTGCCTGTTTGAAGTTTTTGATGAATCCTGCATCGGAAACACTAGCTAAAGGTTTACCCTTCACCTGAAAAGCTCCGAACATTGGTCCCATGACAAACCCGTGCTGAGGGCCGGTGATGACGCTTTGCATGAAGATACTGAATCCGTCGATGTCTTCCTGGAAGGTGTATCCGAGTTTCTTCTTCTCCTCCAAAATTTTCTTGCCTTCGGCGCGGTCAAATAAAGGAATGAGGAAATTTTCTTCTTTGCCATTCTTGTTCTTGGCTTGGACCTCAACGGCCAACCAAGGACGATTTGGATCCGTTTTAAAACGACTGGCAATCCAGTCGAATCTCGATAACCAAAACGCATCACCGATGGTAAAAGCCCCGGAAACCACCGGCCAATGAGCGGCGCCTGTCTTGGCGGCTTCCAATAACATTTTTGGATCACGGGCCATGGACATAAAAGATCGATCTTTGCCTAAAGCCATATTCGTATCACCCCTCATAGTGCGTCCGGACATGGAGGAAATCGCAACGCCCCAAAGAGCGCCACTGCCGGCATGCAACCAGAATCGTCTTGATCCAGCATAATCCCCCCAAAAACTTTGGGATTTAGAGTTTAAGTAATCGCTATAAACATTGATGCCGGCGCCCGTAAATCCGGCGCCGATGTTTCTTCCCCAGAATGCCTTGGTGCTGTCGTTAGTAAGCAAGCTTTTCACAAGCGGATTGACCGCGGCAGTGCCGATCAAGGCGGAAACAACAAGTACTGTAGGATTCGTATACTGATTGCCTATATGTTGCCAAAAGCTATTGTCTCCCTTTGCTGATAAAGTTGCCACGCCGTATCCGAAAGGAAGAACCGCCATGGAAACAGCGCTGGAAACAATGCTATTGGCAATATGGAGACGAATCAATTCGCCGCTTGGCATTGCGGGCAAATGTCCCTGTATTTTTTGCCAAGCTGTGGGGGTGTTGGCCAACCGTGCCAATCCCGAGCCGTGCAGCGGAAATTCCGCAGCGGCACCAGCGGCTCTTCCTGCGCCCGCAGCTTCCCGTCCGGCAGCTGTTTCAGCTGCAAAAGATCGGCCAACTGCGGCTTCTTCCACTCCGACCGTCAACCTGCGATAAAACGCAGGGGCCATGAAAGACGTGGTCCCCAATGTGCCCATGGCAGCACCAAATATAGCGCCGTAATAAAGACCTTCCCCAAAATTGTGAGCTACTCCTGTGGGCCCTACGTCGATACCGTTAAAAGCTGACCATGCCGTACTGGTGGCGGCAAAAATATGTCCGGTGCTTATAGCCTGGGTCGCCGTTTGCCGACCAATCAATTGCAAAGCTTCATAAGATCTCTCGCCCCAACCAATGGGCGCTCCCGCTTTGAGCATATTCACTCGCATGGCGAGTGTCGCTGTATTTATGGGTGCTTCCAACTTTACCATTGGTATTGCATCGCCCAAACCAACGCCTAAAGCTCGTCTGGCATCGACGCGAGACAAAAAGAGATTTGTAGCTGCAGAATTTTTTCCAACCAGCATGGCCAATGGACGAGCCACGGTGCTGGCGAAGAGGGCAACGTTGGTCGGTGTGGAAAGGATTTCCCATTTTCCAGTATGGTATAAACTCTGACTAAGATAAACGGCGTTAGGCAAAGTAACCGGAGCGGTCATAAACAAAACTTCCTTGGAGAGCGCTTTAAATAAAGTTTGCTTGAACCCTTCGGTGGCCAGGCTTCCGGTAATGCCTAAAGCTAAAAATGGAGCGCTGGCAACGATGATCCCGGTATTTAAAGTGTTGAGGGCTGCTTCGAATGCTAGTGGCCGGAGAACACTCTCTTCAAAATTCTTTAGTTCCTTATATCGATCGGAACCTAGCGATACGTTGGGCAGGACATTCTTCTTCATAATAAATTCATAGTCTGCCGAATTCATATACGCCGGGTTACCATTTCTATCAATAACTTCCAAGAACCCTCCAAAGCTCCTAAGGAAAGACGGCTTGGTGCTAAAAACCCGTCCCTGGGCCTGCTCCAGGGTTTCATTTTGCCAATTTTTATTTGGAGTTGTGCCGAGAAATGCAATGTTCAAATCGGCGGTGTTGTCATTTATATATTTATACGCGTCCCTGGCCGAATATCCCGCCGACACAAACATGCCCACAATTTCCTCTTGCATTTTATTATACGCACTTGCTTCATTCCCATTGGCCTTTCCGCTTTGTATCGCATGCTGGGCTGATCTTAAGTTGTCCACTTTTTCTTTAAGGGCAGCAACGGCGGCCTCATCCCAGCGTTTTAAAGATACGGCGCCTTTGAGATTTTCGAGAAGAGTTGGACTGACGGGAACGCCTGCTTGTAGAGCATCATCTGTGGCCTTGCCCCAAAGTAATCCTGGCAGAAGCCGATCTACTTCGTCTCGAGAGAGACCTTTCTCCATTAATAAACCGCTAAGCTCAGTGCGCATCCCTAATAACTTTGCAGAACCTCCAAAGCCAATTTTTCCATTTTTTATCCCTGTGCCGTCCACGAGAAATTTGGTCATGTCGCCCAGAAGCTTAGCGATTCGTCCTTCCTTGGTTAAATTGGCAAATTCCTCGGGAGACATTTGCTTGGGCGGCTCGACTTTCTTGGCTTTATCAACCCTTTCCTTAATTTTGTCATCGGATACATTCGGCGTGTTGCCGTCTTTATCCAATCGTGCAAATGGATTGCCGACGAGACGGTTTTCACTGTCATAGATGTAAACGAAATCCGCGGTGTATTTAACGGTATATTCACTTCCATTAATCACTCGCACATCATCGCGCGAAAACACGCCGGTGATTGGGGAAGTCATACTGACTGTTAGGCGCAAATTCTCGGCCAAATCCGTCATGCCCAAAAAGACCAGATCGCCCTGGTTGGGCAGGCTGCTGCTGCGGGGTCTAATCTTATAGCTGTTAAACTCAGTTGGGGTGGCGGTATCGCCGGTGCCGTCATAGCTGCTGACGTAAGGCGTATGGAAGTCTGTATACGCGTTCGCCTCATCCACCATGTCGATCTTCAGCCCTTGGTTAGAATCAAAACTGTGCCTCAAGGTCATGGTGTCGACGGAAAAGGTCTTGATCTTAAATTTTTTATCGAAATCTTCGCCGGTGGTGACAACTTCCTGACCTTCGCCATCCACATTAGTCAGGGTCAAATCCTTGTTCCAAAAATCCAGGCGGCCGTTCTCATCGAAATAGGCAAATGACTCGCCGGACATGTCGAGACGGGAAACATAGTCGCCGTTGTTATCCATGATCCGGGCGAACGCAATGGGGCTGTTTTCCAAATTAATAATCGCCCAGTCTCTCTGGTCTTGCCGGATGCTGGCTGTAAATGGAGACGACAGCGAGAAGATGAGCCGTTGCTGGTCAGCCACTGTATTGCCATTCAGGCGGGACAATTGGGTGTAGTACAGATTCTGGTTAAATTGATTTTGATACTCGCTATCGAAGCCCTCAATTTTGCCTCTAGCCCGCGCATTGACAAGTTTTTGGCTGAGGCCCTGGGCCCGGGTCAGCTCTTTGTCTTTATCTTTGCCTTCTTGGGATTTGGCTTTATCAAATTTTTCTTTTTCTTTGGGAAAAACGGACGTGAGCGATTCTTTCTTTGTATTTATGGTGGGTGAAACAAAATTGGCGTTTTCAACATCGAGAAGGACCAGATCGCCTTGAGATGGTGTCCACGGATTGATCGGCACCCCTTTGCTGTCCGTTCCTTCATGGGCGGCAATTTTCCAATCGGGCATGGACGTCCTCTTCACAACATCTTTACCGTTTTCATCAGAAGCAATGTATTCATAGACCAGATTTCCATCTTTATCCTTGAGGGGTTGTGTGCCGTCTCTCATAAACGCTAACTTTACTTCACGCTCACCTTCGCCATTGGTAATCAAACTGTGCGTCAACATCAATGTTCTAAAATACTTCGCGCCATAGGACGTGCTGCCGGTTTCGGCATTTTGGTAACTGCCCACCACCGGAATGGATGCTTTGCCCAACGCTCGCATAAACAAACGGTCGGTGAAATAATCCAAGCGGCCAACCCTGTCAAAGTAGACGATGGATTGTCCATCGGCAGAGGCGGAGGCAATGGTGCCGCCATCCTTGTTTGTCACATTGCCAAAATCGGTCAGCTGTCCTTCTTTAGTTTTAATATTTAAAATGAGGCCGGATTGATCCTGCGATAAGCTACCGGAGAACGGGGTGAAGAGACTGGAGATCAACCGTTGATGGCCGGCCATGCCATCGCCATACAAATCGGTTTGATGCGCGTTCGGTCCCAAGGCCTCTCTTAATTGGGCCCTGCCTTCAGGAGTTTTTAAATAGGCAACGAAATCCGGTAAAAGTTTTCCTTTGTTTTCCGGATTGGCAAAAAACTCTTTGGCAATTTTGCCATGGATGGACTTGTCATTCTTGAGGAATTCATCCCGTTGATGCTGATTAAAGGCATTGTTGGTCCACTCTTCCGGAGCAGATTCATACCAAGGATTTTTCTTCAGCCATTCCGCTTTTTTCCTCTTATGTTCTTTGTCGGTATCGACCAAGCTGTCGGCCATTAAAAACACCGGCACCCATGGAGCGTAGGCGACATCATTCAAATACACCTTGCCCTCTTTGACGGTGAAGCCCTTGAAGGTGGTTTCTTTCTCACCGTGAATGGGGTTGTAATATGCATACCGGTACGCATTGGACATGATCTCATTGACAGAGATGTTCACATTGCCTTTGGCGTCAAACCCGTAATTAAAGAGCATGTCGGAATAATAATACCCGCTGTCCGTCGTGACGTTCCTGCCGCGAATGCGGGACTGGGTCTCGTGATTGACGTAATATTCTTTGCCGTCTGCCAAGTGCACAACACGGGAGCCAGGTTTGCCTTTTGCCCCCGGAGTCACAAAAAATAATTCGCCGACCTTGTTGAAATAAGCGGTTTGACCTTTGCCGGCCAGCATCCATTCATGACCGGTAATGTCTCCGCTCTCGTTGATGATTAAAATCGGCAACTGCTGGTTAGTTTTGTTTTCCAAACGAAGATTGCGCTGATCCATGGCCATGCGGGCCGAGAAACCACCAGACATGCTGACCTGTATTCTCTCTCCCCTGGCAGCCACTCCGCCTTGCGCATTTTCTTCCACAGTCACTAAATCGGTGGATTCTTTTTGAGTTGCCCTGCTTGGCGGTTTGGGTTTCGCGCCGGGATTGTTCTTGGCCTCTTCGGCGCGTTTGTCAGCAGAATCTTTGGGACCAGCGGTCCCTTGGGCGCGGGTGGCATTGAGCAACGGCAGTAGCTCATTTGATTCGCTCCTGATCCCTAGCTCGCCGTAGGGATCTTTAGGTTTCTTCTTGTCATTTATTTTTTTATAGACAACCGCGTCATTAATGACTGATCCGTCGCTAAACTCCACCAAGCGGCGTAATCTATCAATGGCCTGCGGGGCCCCGTACGTATCGAAAACGATCCGGTCCGCCGCAAAAATCATTTCCAAAGGTGTTTCATTAATATCGGGCAGGGCTTCTGTGGCCTTAATGTAGGCCTTCTGGCCATCGAGGCCTTGATAAATAGAGAAGCAGTCTTCGCCTTTACAAACCCCATTCTTGCGGAAAATAATTCTATCCAGCGGTTCGAATCTTTTCCCGCTGGCTTTTTGCACATAATATTCCGCATTAATATCGCCGAATATGGTCTTCTGGTAGCCGGCTTCCATTTTGTCCATGCCGTCCTTACCGACGATGTGCATGAAATCGTGGACCATCGGAGAGTTGTCGATTGAAGCAGAGCCGTCCTGCGGATCGAAGCGCAAGAAAGCGACCGGCGTCATTCCGCCTATTAATTCGGTCAAATATACGCCCGGCATTAAACGATTGGTGATCCCGCGGCTGGCCGGATCTTTGTTTTCGTCGTCTTTGGTGTTGGTGCCTTGATCTTTGCCGGCGGAAGTTTTGCCGTTTTTCTCAGACTTCGGAATCCAATGATTCGGCGCACCCCAGAGATATTCACCGCCTGCCAATACTTGGTCAGAGACACCGTCGTAGGCAATGCCGTATTTTATGACGGTGCCGTCCGGCAAAGTTGCAATGCCGGTGGCGGGATGAAAAACTTCCTTCGGGGGTGTGGGGTATTGCAAAACATCCCAGGTTTGGTCGGCCATGCCGATGTCGAATTCCTCTAATGATTCGTTGAGATCCTGAGCAAAGCGGGAGTAATCATTGAAATATTTAAAGCTCTGGCGGACTTTGCCAGGATCGGCGGTGTATTCTAAAACGCCGTCCTGGAGCAATTTCTCAACGACCTCCGGAGCGAATCTGTCGCTGTCATAAACCATGGTGGACTTGTCATTGTTTCTCCACCCGGAGAGGGCAGTGCCTTCAAAATCAATCGCCCGCGCAAAATTATAGGTGAGATCAACTCCGTTGCGCTCTAGAGTGGCATCGGGATTATGAATCTGCCAGACCCGGCGGCCGCTGGGGTTAAGATAAGAAACCGGAGCGATGCCTTTAGGCAAAACTTTAATACCTGCGCCCCAGTACAAATCGCCATTAAATCGCACGGCGCTCGGCAAATCCGGCGATGCGGGTGTCCAGTGCTCGGCACCGGGGTTAAATAGCAGCGGTTCCATTTTGCTGGCATCATATTCGATCACGGTCCGACGGCCGTCGTCGTCCTCCAATGCATTGATCACCTTATTTGCAAAATCTCCGGTCGCGTATCGATTGATGTAGGGCGAATCCGTACCCGACATGACATCTTTGGTGACCGTAGTAATCTCACCTCCAGCGCCACCGCCACCGGCAGATTTGGCATTGAGCCACAGCAAATCTCCTTCAGTGCCTTGCAAAAGTAATTGTTGAGGAACAATGCCGCTCGCGGCGTCGTGCCAGCCGGTAATAGTGTTTGAGGCCTGGTCGAGAATTTTTCCGGCGTCATCTGTCCGGTAGGATTGGACCAACCCTTGTCCGACTAATCCAAAACAGCCGTCGCCGGTGCAGGGTACTTCTGAAGATATCGTTGGCCGGCCGATGGCGGCCTGCAGCGAAGTGAATCCTTTGCCGCCGTAAACAATCGCGCCCTGGACTGGAATACTTGATTGAGTTACCAAAGAACTCCCGTCCGGTAGAGTGGTATTAATTTTTAAATTTTTGCCTAAGTTGCTAACATACTCGCCGGAGTTCTCCTGCATATTGAACATACCATTTTGAACAATCGCGCTGGCGCCTTGTTTATAGCCATTCAATTGGAAAAATTTGGTGCCCATGACTTCCACAGTATTTTTGACGGTAACCTGTTCCTCGCCGTTAATATCTTCGGAATCATTGTCCGGGAACCGGACGCGATCTCCGGACAGGATAACGGGCCGGCTATTGCGGATGTGGATGCCTCCGTTTAGTACAGTGCCGTCTTCGAGTGCCATAGTGCGCAACCCCACGGCATATAAGTTAGGATTCAATGCCGTGTTTGCCAAATCAAACGCGCCTCCTGTGGCGGGAACGTCAGCCGCTGTTCCGGCTCCGCCAGCACCTTCTTGGAAAAGTTTGGCAATGTTAGCCGGAGCGGTTAGGGCCACGCCGGGCTTTTGCATCTGGCTAAATAAGGTTTGCCCGGTGGCCAGGATTTGCAAAGGCATTACATCACCGTTGATGGTGCTGTAGCCAGTGTAGGCCACGGCTTTGGGAATGTCCCAGGCACCATTGCGGACCACCAAAATCGGCCACAACCCGCCGGCTCCGGCCACTGCTTCGGGCCTAAGCTGTAGACTTGAGAAAACTTTTTGCCCGTCAACCATTCCGGATATTTGCAAAACGAGATCGCCGACATATTCATTTCGACTTAAAGGCCTGAGACCGTCGGCGCGGAAATCCTTCAATTCACCGCTGCCCGGGTTACCGAAGAGGCGGTTCCACCAGCTCCATGGTCTGGTTTCTACCGTAGCGCTTCCATTGCGGCCCATAATGGCATAATCCAATGTGATGGGTTTGGCTGTAGAGATAACTCCCCGCAATGCAGCGATCTGATCGTCCGAAAAACGCAGTTCTTTCAATTTTGCTTGGGCCACCTCCCAATCCTTGGCCCCCAATTTAGACCTGAGAAAGTACTCTTCCCTTTTATTATTCTCCGGCTCCATTAAAATTTTGTTGCCTTCAGGGCTCGTTAATACCTTCAGAATTTCGTTGGTCCTATGTTCCAACACCACCGCGGTAATGGTCTTGTCTTCTTCAGTCA
>JAKFXC010000027.1 GCA_021731625.1 Candidatus Omnitrophota bacterium | reverse complement strand
ATGCTCAAATCCGTAAAAATGTCCTGCCCGTATATGCACAGGTGATGGTTTTTAATTTCATTGAACTCAATGGGAAAAACATCCAACGAACTGCGGACATAATTTTCCGTCAAGAATAATGGGGCGCTGATATTCTGTTTTCGTCCCCACGCCACCCAACCCACGCTTTTTTGAAAAACCTCAAAATCCAAGGTGCGAAAAAGCACGGCCAGGTTAATATCGGAAGTTTTGGGGTTAAAATTGATCCCGGCGGCCGAACCGTAAACCACAATGCCGACCACGTTTTCGGCATGGATCTTAACGAGTTGGAGGACAAATTTTTCTATCCTAGCCCTTGCCTCGAGAGGAAGAGTGGCCATGTTCTTAAGCTCAGCCATAGTCTATTTTTTGGAATCGGGAGGTTTGGAGGAATTGGACATGTGGTAACGCACCCATGCCGAAGCGTGGTTCTTCAGCCAGTCTTCGGCAGCGGCTTCAAAACCGACGTCATAACCGGCGATTTCGCTCTCTAACCACTTGTGCCGGTTGATTTCTTCGATGACTTTTTTATTGCGCAGAAGTTTTTTGGCGTCAATGTCCACAGCGCGTATTCTAATACCTAACTTGTTTTTGCGCAAGGATTTCCATGCGAAGCTGGTAAGCAGCGATGCCAAATGCCACGGCCACATTGAGGGAATTTTTGATGCCGGCCATGTTGATTTCGATGGCGGCGTCGGAGAGGGAAAGCAAGGCATCGGTGATGCCGGTGATTTCATTGCCGATGACTAAGCAGACCGGGGGTTTGGGGACAAATTGATCGTGGGGAACACTGCCCTGCATTTGCTCCAGCAAGACTATTTGATACCCTTGGGCTTTGAGCGTGCGCACCACCGTCAAAATATCCTCGTGGTACTCCCAGGCCACATGGTCCTCGGCGCCAAGCGCAGTTTTGGCAATGCCGCCTTGCGGCGGGTAGCCGGTGGCCCCGCAGAGCCAAATTTTTTCAACTCCTGCCCCGTCAGCCGTGCGAAAAATAGAACCAACGTTGTGCAAACTGCGGATGCTGTTTAAGACCACGCAGAAAGGAAGTTTTTTGGCGCCCAGCAAGCCCACCTGCCGGCCGACGATTTCCTCATGGGACATCTTTCTTAACTGAGTTTTTCCCATTCGGCGGTCACAGCTTCGATCAAAGGTTTGATGATGGCGGCGGAGAAATTAAATTCGATGCCGGCAGCTTTATACAGTTCCGGCAAGGGCC
Organism: Candidatus Omnitrophota bacterium; assembly: GCA_021731625.1. Classification (GTDB taxonomy): domain Bacteria; phylum Omnitrophota; class Gorgyraeia; order Zapsychrales; family Fredricksoniimonadaceae; genus JAKFXC01. The sequence goes on along the minus strand of JAKFXC010000027.1, from coordinate 33,870 downwards.
GGGAGCCGCCTAACGCCAGGCCGCGTTGATAATCCGCCAAAGCTTTCTTAGGGTTTTTGCGGGCATTCATCCACACCTGCAAGGCCCCGAGCTGCGCAATGCCGTATTCAATATAGTAAAACGGCACTTCAAAAATATGCAGCTGGCGATGCCACAAATGCGCCCTGGGCTCCTCGAGCCGGGACCAATCGATAAATTTTCCGCCGAACTGTTCATAAAAACCGACCCAGGCCTGTCGTCTCTCCTGCGCTGAATGATTGGGGTGTTCGTACAGCCAATGCTGATAGGCATCGATGTTCGCCACCCAGGCCAGAATATGGATGATCCCCTCGAGATGCTCGCGGTTCGAACGTTTGGTTTCCGCCTCATTATAAAAGACATTGATGTGTTCCCCGCCTAAGAGTTCCATGGCCATGGACGCCACCTCGCAAAATTCCATCGGCCCATGACGGTATTCCAGCAGCGGATCCTGGGCGCAGGCCAAGGCATGAAACGCATGGCCGCCCTCGTGCAGCAAGGTGCGCACATCATCGTCTAATCCGACGGCATTCATGAAAATAAATGGCTTCCGCGCTTCGCTCAACGTATTTTGATATCCGCCAGGGGCCTTGCCTTTACGGCTGGCCAAATCGAAAAGCCCCAGGTCATCAATGTTCTTAAACTCCGCTGCCAAATGCGCGTCTAAACGGTTGAAAATTTTCTGCGTGCCGCTAATCAATTCCTTGACCTCTTGAAATGGTTTAAGCGGCGGACGGCCCAACGGATCCACGGCAGTATCCCACGGCCGCAGGGTCTTAACATTCATTTCTGTTTTGCGGCGCTCCAAGATTTTGCCATTCAGCGGCACGATCAAGGCCTCGATGGTCTCATGATACCGTTTGCAGTCGGTAGGCGTATAATCGAAACGATGGTACGCCTTGAACTGATACTCGACAAAATTTTTAAAACCGGCATTGCGGCTGATCTCATTGCGCAGCCGAAACATCTGATCGAAGATGTTTTCCAATTGATCCTTATCTTCAAGACGGCGGGCAGCCACAGCAGTCCAGGCCTTCTCCCGCAAAGCCCGGTCGTTTTCTAAAAGGTATCTGCTCATCTGCGGCAAGGTGTGCTCTTTACCTTCGAAATCCACGGTCATGGCCCCCGAAACGGTCTGATATTCCTGGGCCAATAAATCCACCTTCGTCTGCAAGGGCACATTTTGCTCAACAAACATGTCCACATCGGTTTTAATGTCCCGGTCGTAAACCTGATAGCGGGCCTCGTCCAAGCGTATCTTTTGGCGCAGCTCTAAATACCGGCGGTTTAAACGGTCATTGAGCGGCTTGACCGCCGGGAGCACCGTGGTTATAAATTTGGAATAGGCACTGGCTTTGCTGGGGTCATCGGTCTGGCAAGTCATGAAAATGTACAAAATCGACCCTGCCTGCGACAGGGCGGCCTCAAGCTCCGAGCGGTCCAGCATCCAGCGTTCCAATTCAGGGACGGTCGTAATGGCCCTACCCTCGAGTTGGGTCATGAGTGTCGTCACCACCTGTGTATCGGTCAAGTCCGCGTCCTGGGGGACAAAATCACGTTTTTGATAAGGCGGCAATTTGGTAAGATCCATAAACCCTTTCCGGTCAATTATTGCTTGACTTTGAATGAATAATCAGTAAACTTAAAACTCAATAAACACCAACCTCGAGGTCATTTATGCGTTTTTGCATCATTTGCGGCAAACAACCGGAGTCGGGAAAGAAATACAAACGGCGTGGTATGGCAAAGAAAAAAGGCGGCGCCGGTTCCAAAGTCGTGGGCAAATCATTCCGCCAAGTCCTGCCCAACTTACAGCGCATCAAGATCACCATCGGCGGCACTGTCCAACGCGCCTTAGTCTGCGCGTCCTGCATCCAAGCCAATAAAATCAGCAAAGCCTAAGAACTTACCTTCAAATCTTTCAGTGTGAGCTGCGCGGTCGGCGCTTTATTCCAATCATCGATAGTAATATTGTAAGCCAAATCGACTTTCGTTCCCAGCTTGACGGTTTCTTTATGGGAGCCCATCCCAAACCCCACTGCGCTAATCGTCTTTACCCCATCGCTTACCCAAAACTTTAACGTGTCACGCCCAAACACAGCCGGAACGCTTTTGACAATGGCATTGCGCGAACAAAACACCGGCGACGGGTTTCCTTCTCCGTGCGGCTCCATCGACTCGATGATATCCGCCAAATCCACATCGATGCTGGATAACGGGATCTCGCAATCAATGTCTAAGACCGGCACCTGCGGCGTTTGGGTGATCATATGGCGGGCAAAATCATTGATGGCATCGCGAAACACATTGATATTCTCCGGTTTTAGCCGCAGACCCGCGGCCCGCTGATGCCCCCCGTAATTATCCAGCATGCCGGCGCAAGATGTTAAGGCCTGGTGCAAATGAAATCCCTCCACCGACCGGGCTGATCCGGTGCCTAAACCATCTTGGATCGATATGACCACCGTCGGCCGGTAATATTTCTCCACAATGCGGCTGGCCACAATGCCTAAGACCCCCCGGTGCCAGCCCTGCTTGGCCACCACGATGATGGGGTTTTCTTTCAGCTGCTGGTCCTCGATCATGGCCATGGCCTCATCGACGACCGACAACTGCATTTTCTGGCGGCTGAGGTTATGTTCCTCTAAACTCCGGGCCAGGGCAATGGCGCTGACCATGTCCTCGGACAACAACAAGTCCAGGGCGATGTTGGCCGAGTCCATGCGTCCGGCGGCATTGAGGCGTGGACCTAAAATAAATCCAATGTAATAGGGTTTCATTTTTTTGCCGGAAATTTTCGCCACCTCAAGCAAGGCCCGCAACCCGTGCTTTTTCGTGCCCTCAATCCACGGCAAGCCTAATTTGACAAAAATGCGGTTCTCGCCGCGCAACGTCACCACATCCGCCACGGTGCCGATGGCCACCAAATCCAAATCTTCTTCCGGCAAATGGCCGAGCAGAGCCTGGGTGAGCTTGGCCACCAATCCCACGGCGGACAATTTTTTAAAAGGATACAGGCAGTCCAAACGTTTGGGGTCAATCACGGCCACAGCCGCCGGGATCCTCTCCCCATCCGGTTCATGATGGTCAATGATGATCAAATCCATGCCGGCGGCCTTGACGGCAGTGGCCGCGTCAAAGGCATTGATCCCGCAATCGACGGTGATGATAAGTTGAATGCCTTGGGCCAGCGCAAAATCGGCAATGCCCACATTCAGGCCATACCCCTCTTCCATCCGGTGCGGGATGTAATTGATCGCCTGAATGCCTAGGCGTTTTAAAGTGCGGCGCAGCAGGGCGCTGGAGGTCACCCCGTCGACATCGTAATCCCCATAGATCAACACCTTTTCCCCTTTTGAGGCGGCCTCTTGGATGCGGCTGACAGCCTGGTCCATGTCCGTCAATAAAAACGGGTTGTGCAGCGAGGCCAGGCCCGACGATAAAAACGATTCGGCCTCGGAAATCGATACGATCTGACGATTGATTAACAGTTGGGCAATGACAGGATGGATGCCGAGCCCGTCGCTCAAGGTCTTTTGCAGCAGCGGGTCCGGGGTTTTGAGGTTCCACAATTTGCTTATGATTCCAGGCATCACATTTTCTCCGGCGATGAAACTCCCAAAAGTTTTAAACCATTGCTTAAAACCATGCGGGCCGCCTCAATCAAAGACAAACGCTCAGACGAAAGCTCTTTGTCCTCATCGAGGACCCGGTGGGAATCATAAAACTTATGAAAGCTGGCCGCCAACTCCTGTAAGAAGCGCACCAGCGCGAATGGTTCCAGTATCTTAGCACAGCCGACCAACACTTCGGGATAAAGCCCGATTTTTCGCATCAAGTCCATTTCTTCCGGCGTGGTCAGCCGATCGAAACCGGTGGTCTTTAACGTCAAGCCGGCCTCACCTTGGGCCTTGCGGATGACGCTGTGGATGCGGGCATGGGCATATTGGATGTAATACACCGGGTTTTCCGCGCTCTGGCGTTTGGCCAATTCTAAATCAAATTCCAGATGCGCGCTAGACTGGCGCATTAGAAAAAAGAACCGCCCCGCGTCTTTGCCCACCTCATCAATGACCTCGCGCAAGCTGATAAACTCCCCCCGGCGGGTGGACATGGAGACCTCTTTGCCGCCTCGAAAAATGGTGGCCAGCTGCACAATGATGACGTCTAAATCATCCGGGCTGTGGCCCAAGGCCCCGGCCGCGGCCTTGATGCGCGGGATATAGCCATGATGGTCCGGTCCCAGGATGTCTACAATGCGTTCAAAGCCCCGGTCGAATTTGTTTTTGTGGTACACAATGTCCGGTGCCAAATAGGTGTACTCCCCGTTGGATTTTTTGACCACCCGGTCTTTGTCATCGCCCCACTGGGTGGATTTAAACCAAAGTGCCCCATCCTGTTCATAAATAAAACCGTTGGCCCTTAAATCCGCCAGAACCTCGGCAATGGCGGCAGGGTTGGCAATTTTGGATTGTGGAGACCAGATGTCAAAATGGACCGCGAAATCCTGCAGGTCTTTTTTGATCTGTGCCATCAAATAATCGACCGCGAAACCGGTGATCTTGCCGTCGTGTTTCTTTAAATCATGTTCACTTTTGATTTTAAACTGTTCGATAAACTGCCGGGCCATGTCCTTGATGTAATCACCTTGGTACATTTCTTCCGGCAGCTGCTGCGGGGCAAAAGTCTCCAAAATCCGGACCTTAACCGAGGCGGCCAAAATCCTGATCTGATTACCCTCATCATTGATGTAATATTCTTTTTTGGCCTCAAACCCCACCGTGTTTAAAATATTGACTAAGGTGTCACCGACCGCCGCTTGCCGGCCGTGCGCCACCGTTAAAGGTCCGGTAGGGTTGGCACTGACAAACTCCAGGCAAAACTTCTGCTTCTTCCCAAAATCGCCCTGCCCGTAACGCTCTTTTTGCGCAAACACGTCCTCCAAAAAACTATAATACCCCTCGGCCGAAAGATAAAAATTCATAAACCCGGCTTTGGTCTCCATTTTTGCGATCTGGGTTTTTAAGGAAGATGCTTTGAGAATGGCTTCCATTTCAGGGGCCAATTGCTGGGCAATGGCCATGGGGCTCTTTTTTAAAACCCGGCTAAGCTGCAGGCAGCAGTTGCAGGAAAAATCGCCATGTTGTTTGTCCGACGGGGTCTCAATGAGGATAGGAACATCGGCGGCCTCGGGACAGGATTTTGTTATGCCCTGGCGGATGATGTCTTGGAGCTTGTGGCGGATATGCGCATACATGAGAGGGTAAAAGAGGCCTACTTAATACTAACTTTGGGCGCATCCTGCCAAAGATGCTCCAGAGCATAAAATTCCCTGGCCTGTGGTTCAAACACATGCACCACCACGTCGCCTAAATCCAGCAGCACCCAGGTCCCTTCGGCAGGTTCGGCAGAAGGCAATGACCCCAGGCCTTTGAGTTTTCGGGGCGTATGGGTATTGATCCCGAATTCCTGCAAGCCCTCGCCAATGCCTTCAGCGATCGACTTGACGTGGCGGTCCGACGTCCCGGTGCAGATGACGAAGTAATCACAAAAATTAACCATATTGCGCATGTCCAGCACCACGATCTCATGCGCCTTTTTGTCTTCCGCGAAACGTACTGCTTTTTTGGCTAAGATTTTGGAAGTTAAAGCTTTATTACGGATAGAGCCAGCTCCCGCTTATTTCTTTTTGAGCTTGGCAGCTTGGTCTTTGCTCAACACGCGCCAGCACTCATGCGTGCCTTTGGGGGATTTGGCAACGGCGAAGAAACGACCGGATTTCTCTTTGACTGTATATTCTTCAGTTTCAAATTTTCCTTTGGTTTTCACATCGTAGAAAGATAATTTCTCCATCCAGTCCTCCTTAAAAAGTTAATGTTATTACTGGGAAAAGTTTAATGGATAAATTTTGCGTTGTCAATTACAAAGAATAGGAAGAGTTCCTACCCTTTAAAACCCAGAAACAACCGCAGGTCTTGCATGGGTTCCATGAGCGTTACGACCGGCATTAGTCCGGCCGCATTTTGCAGCTGTTCCAGCATGGCGGGATCAAAAGTAAATTTTATTTGCCCCTGGGCGTCTTTGGTGACCTTAAATACTTTGTCAGAAGTAAGGTCAATACCCCCGGTATTCTCAATTTCCAGCATTGCTTTATCGTCTGGCTTGACATAAATTTTCCCAAATCGTCTCGGGTCAAATTCTTTTTTTCCTTCCTCTCCAGTTTTGGCCCAGGACTTAATAAGTTTGTTTGCCCTATCACCGAAAGCGTGGGTGTCTTTGCTTGCATGTACGTCTCGTTCACTAAGATAACCGATGATGGCTAAAACCCTTTGTTGCTTATAATACCTTATAAGCACTTGATATTTATTACCAATTTCTACGCGATGGATGCCAAGACTTTTGTGCAAAAGAGTCGTGGCTCTGGCTGTTGGCTCCGCGAAAGCAGGAACCAGATATTTTCTGACTATAGGGGTTAACACACCGTTCTCATCCGTGATATCAGCAGCGATAGAGTCATCCCGTCTGTTTAATATCATGACGTTTAACTCTTCGCCCTCCCTGGTCTTAATCACTAATTCTGTTCTGGGTTGCTTCACATCCGTCGCTGGGCTCTTTATCCGTTTTTTTTCCTTAAAAAAATTTTCAAAACTCTGATAACCCCACGGTCTCACTTTTTGATCCAGCAGGCTGGTCAATTTTGCGTGACTTAAATTGATTTTCTCAGCTGATCCGTAATCGGAATAAAATGCAACCAAGGTATCAAAATCCTGGAGCTCATAGGTAAGCTGGTCTTGGGTACTGTCCAATAAAAGATCCAAAAAAATCCCTTGATCCCCGGGAAGTACCGTTTCTCCGGTGACCTCGTCTTTTAATTTCTGAATAAATTGCCTCACTGGCATCATCTGATTAGTGAGTTTATAATCATTTTTATGGTTTTTCAGAATATTGATGGCATGCTCCAAAGCTTTTAAGTGATCATCTCCGAGTGCCGCCGACCAAAGCATATCAATTCCAGACTCCCCCACCAAACCACCCGTTGGATTCCTGATCTTTCGAACCTCTTCTAATTCTCTGTTGGCCCCCAAACCCTGATAAATAGCCTGTGCAAAAAGCTCACTAAAGGCCTCGCTAATGCCTGAGTCGACTTCCTTTCCTCCTGCGATTCCCATGCTGAACATGAAATTACGCCCCAAAATATAAGCCAAAGAAAAAACAAAAATGGAACGTTCTTTTTCCGGGAAAGACCGTAAATACTCACGGCCAATTTGCCCGTTGGCATTAAATTCGGAATTAGGGTTACGGTTTATTCCAAAAACGTCGGCCATTCTCATCAGCAAATACAAATACCCGGCCTCCGTTAAAATTTCATCTCCTAAAATATCCCTGGCGCTTATTAAGACATCAATAAATCTTTCGGCTATCCTGTCACTGGGATTCGTGTCAAGAAGGACTTTTTCAGCCCATGTGGCAACTTCATCAGGGTATTTGATGATCCGGGTAAGATTCTTTTTGGAACTCTCAGCCGCCGCCGGAGTATTCACTCGAAATACTTCCTTAATCCTCCAGACAAAATCCTCTCCTCTCGTCGCACTTGAAAAATTAATGTGTGTGAATCTACGAAATTGCTGCATATTGCTCTCAGTTTCCTCGTTCAATATTTTATCTATGAATTGTTCCCCCCAAAGGTCAACGCACTTTTGATAACGCGTCAATAGATTAACTCCTAGGTCATTCAGGGACTTTGCCTTTCCCATACTTTCAAAAATCAACATTCTTAAAGGCCGGCTAGAGATCATGGCGGCATTTGCTCCGACCCGCATAATGGTTTCTGAATTGATATCGCTGATAGAAAAATTGCCGGAATCTCTAATGTTAAACACCGCGCTAATCAAATGTGTGGAAACCCCTCCTGAAAAATATTTTCTCGGAGTTGTTTGCTGCGTAATAGGGTCGGTTTCTTCTTTGATAAAATTATAGACCCCCATTTTAAATGCCTGCAGGTATTGCGCATAAATTTTTTGCTTTTCCTGCGGATCATCGATATTAACTCCCGTGACTTTATTTTTGTCCGCATAAACTTTAGATAAAATGCTGTCCTTAACTTTCTTTTTATACCAAGTGGCAAGGATCAAAGAATTATATACCTGGCGCAGTTGCGCAAAATTCTGACCTTCATTGACCTCTTTGATGAGCTGCGGAATAACAATTTCCCGGACAATTTGGGAACCTAAGCCACTCGTATGAGTCGCTCTCTGAGGGATTGTTTGATCATTCTTTTCGAGAGCCAAATAATCCTCTTCCAACATGACTTTTAATCTGCTCTCCAACACATAGGCGGTACCTGCCGGGGCGTTCTCATAGACCTCGGCTTTCTCCGGCACAATCCACACTTTATTAAAGGAATTGACGGGTATATTGGTGGTGCCAAACCGCTTGGCCGATTCCTCATACACGCGATTCCAAAACTTCTTTCCTAGCTCATCTTCCGGGTAAATAAGCGAAGCGGTTAGTTGTTTAAGCATGTAGTCTTGGGCCAATAAGTCTCGTCCCATCTCGGTCTGGCCGAAACTCTCAGGCGTAATGCGGTCTTTTTCGTAAGGCGAAAGGTTAACCCAGAGGTCCTTTTCTGGTGTGGTGATGGATGCCAAGAAATATTTTATGAGTTTAGTGGATTCATCCTTCAGGGCTGGGTCGGGCAAATTGGATTGGCCCTTGTCTAATATGAATTCAAACTTAAATGGATTGTCTGGGTGGACTTTGATACCTTTAAGTATAGGCGGGTTAAATCCGTGGCTGCGATGTACGAGAGTTCCAGGACGAGGTAGGGTGAGCTCTTGAGCAAAAGCCGAGCTCTGGATGGCTGTAATTTGAAAACAGAATAGCGTATATATTACCCATATTCTCTTCATGATAAGTTAAGAATACCACATTTATATTAGTTCTGCCAGAAAGCGTTCCCTAAACTACTACAAAATTGATCGAATTGATTTTTCCTGAACCGAGGACAGCGGCCCTATGACCGCCACATTGAGGCGGTGTGCGGCCAGAATGTGCCGGGCCACGCGCTTGATGTCAGCCATGGTGACCGCATCGATTTTTTTGATGACCTCTTGGACAGTCTTGACCTTGTCATTGCTAATGAGGATGCCCCCGATCCAGAGCATGCGGTCCAGCGTGTCTTCCAGCCCTAACGTAAATTGCCCCAGATAATATTCCCTGGCCCGTTTAAACTCGCTGGCGGTGATTCCCGTGCGGGCGGTCTTGGTTAAAACTTTGAGGATAAGTTCCAGGGCCGCGGTGATTTTACCATTGTCCACTCCTGCCCGCACCGTAAATAAGCCGGTGTCATGCAGGGTTTTGGTGCCGCTGGAAATCGAATAGGCCAACCCGTGTTTCTCGCGCACTTCATTAAATAAACGGCTGGACATATTGCCGCCGATGATGACATTGAGCAGCGCCAAAACATAATAATCCGGATGATTGATCTCATAGGCCAAATAACCGATGGCCATATACATTTGTTCGGTTTGCTTAAAATGCAAATTCAGGCCGGGCCGGTCTTGGTCTTTGCGGGCGGGCATGAGATTGCCGGACGAATGGTCGGTCTGAAGACCGCTGGTTTTGCTGCGCAGCAACTTGACCAACTCGTCGTGTTCAAGCTGCCCGGCTGCCGATACGACCACGTTGGGCGGAACGTAATATTGGCTATGAAAATCCCGAAGATCTTTAGGCTGCAAGGCGCTTACGGTGGCGGCAGAGCCGGTGATGCTTTTGCCCAACGGATGATTGGGCCAGAGCAATTCATCCAACAGTTCGCTGACATAATATTGTGGCAGGTCATGATACATTTTGATTTCTTCTAAAATCACCCCCCGCTCTTTGTCCAAATCCTTTTTGGAGATGGTCGGAAAAAAGCTGATGTCCGCCAACACATCGAAGGTGCGCTGCCAGTGGCGGGAAGGCACCTTAGCGTAGTAGCAAATTTCTTCCTCGGCGGTAAAGGCATTCACATTACCTCCCACCCCTTCTATCGATTGTTTGATCTCGTCGCAGGAATAATTCGTGCTGCCTTTAAAAGCCATGTGTTCCAAAAAATGGGCCACGCCCTTGTTGCGGTCCTCTTCATAACGGCCGCCGGTGCCCACCCAAATGCCGATGGCAGTGCCGTGGCGGTCTTTTAATTCCTCGGTGATGAGGCGGATGTTATTGGGAAGCTGAGTAATGCGTCGCATATTTAGGTATCCTACTTCCCCCTTAATTGCCGCACGTAGCGGACAACCTGATCGACCAAGTTTGCCTGGCCGGTGTGGTCATGGATTTTCTGGACGATGGCGCTGCCCACAATGACGCCGTCGGCCATTTTGGAAATGTGTTTGACCTGTTGCGGGGTGGAAATTCCGAAACCGGCGCAGACGGGCTTTGAGGTTAACCGTTTGGCGCGGCGGATGTGTTTGAGCACATCTTGAATGTCGGCGGATTTGGTGCCGGTGACTCCGGTGATGGCCACATAATACACAAAGCCGGTCGAGGCCTGGGCATTGGCTCTCAGGCGCGCGTCGGTGGTGGTGGGAGAAATAAAAAACACTGTGGCAATGCCGTGCTTGACTGCAGCCCGGCGCAGGGTTCGGGCTTCTTCCGGAGGCAGGTCCGGGGTAATGATGCCATCGACGCCAACCGTGCGGCACTTCTTTACGAAGGCCTCCTCGCCATAATTAAAAATCGGATTGTAATACGTCATGAAGGCCAATGGAATTTGGGAATGCCGGCGGATCGTTTGCACCAACTCAAACACTTTACTCAAAGTCACTCCCCGCTTCAATGCCCGTTGCGAGGCTGCTTGAATGATGCTGCCGTCGGCCAAAGGATCGGAAAAAGGAATGCCCAGCTCAATTACGTCGACCCCCGCCTTGTCAAGTGCCAGCACCAATTCAGCGGTAGTCTTCAAATTTGGATCCCCCGCGGTCAGATACACGATGAAGGCCTTCTGTCGAGAAGCTTTCAGGGTTTGAAATTTTTGGTCAAGGCGGTTTGGCATTTTAAATAAGGGCTGCGAGCTGGTTCATGTCTTTGTCTCCCCGGCCGGACAGACACACGATGACCGAAGAGGATTTCTTGACCTGCTTAGCCAAGGTATTCAAATAGGCAATGGCATGCGCGGTTTCCAGCGCCGGGATGATGCCCTCCAAACGGGCCAACATTTTTAAGGCCTGCACGGCGGACTTATCATCGACCGCCACATAACGGGCCCGGCCGGTTTCTTTATAATAAGCATGTTCCGGACCCACACCGGGATAATCCAATCCTGCAGCAATGGAATGCGCAATTTGTACCTGGCCGTCGGCATTCTGAAGCAACATGCTTTTGCTGCCATGCAAAACTCCCACCCGTCCCTTCATGAGCGTGGCGGAATGTGCTCCACTGGCTAACCCATGCCCGGCTGCTTCCACACCGATCATTTGCACTTTGGAATCGCCATAAAAAGCATGGAAAAGGCCCATGGCATTGCTCCCACCCCCCACACAAGCCACCAAAAAATCCGGCAGCCGGCGCTCTTTGGCCAAAAATTGCCGACGGGCTTCCTTGCCAATCACCGCTTGAAATTCCCGCACCATGAGAGGATACGGATGAAACCCGGCCACCGAACCGATGATGTAAAATGTATCCTCCGGATGGGCCACCCAATCACGCACCGCCTCATTCATCGCGTCTTTTAAAGTTTTTGATCCGCTGTCCACCGGGCGCACGTCAGCGCCCAGCAATTTCATGCGCAGCACATTCAAGGCCTGCCGATGCAAATCTTCTCTGCCCATGTAAATCACGCATTTAAGTCCAAACAAAGCACACACGGTGGCGGTGGCCACCCCATGCTGGCCTGCCCCGGTCTCGGCGATGATGCGGGTCTTGCCCATGCGCCGGGCCACCAGGATTTGCCCCAGGGTGTTGTTAATTTTATGCGCGCCGGTGTGCAATAAGTCTTCCCGTTTTAAATACACGTTCAACGTTTTTAAATGCGCGCTTAAACGCTTGGCATGATACAAATTGGACGGACGTCCAGCGTATTCTTGCAGATACAAACTAAACTCCTTGTTGAACGCTGGATTTTTGCGGATTCTAGTAAACTCCTTCTCGAGCTCCGTCAAGACGGCCATCAATGTCTCCGGCGCATACCGTCCGCCATATTGTCCAAAATGTCCTTGATTGTCTGGGTAAGCCATATTAATCCTTTACGCCCGTCATGATCATTGCAGTATTGCCAACGCCGATCGACCCGCTGATGCGCAAGGGCAATTTCTTGGGGCCTTTATCAAACCAAATTTTATATTGGGCGGGTTCGCTCTCCATATAGTAACAGTCGTAGGTCCTTCCTCCCGCGGCCAATTTGGTTTCTTTTGCCACGCTGATTTTCAAGTCCTTGGTTGGAAGACGAATATCCAATTGTTCCCCTACTTTAAACGGTCCCTGGATTCGGTAGCGGTAGATGAACCCATAAATATTGTCCACCTGGCCTTTGGTTGCCAAAACCTGCTCGGAGCGTTCCTTGCCCACCTGTTTGATGATCCTAATTTTCTGGCCCACATAGTATTCAATAATTTTTTCTTTTTTTCCGAATATATTTAAGTCGCGGCTGACTGCCAACGGCCTGAAACTCTCCGGGTCTAGGTAGATTTTTTCCTGATCATAAAAATTGACCCCCTTCGACGTAAAAATAATAAGCACCACATTCCGGCCGGACACGATCTTGGGGCCGACATATTCCAGAGTCGCTTCCCCAACCTTCAGGCCCATCTGCGCAATCTTGTAATGCACTGTTTCGCCGGCGGCAAAGGGCGGCGGCTCTGCCCGGGCCAAGGTCTGGCCCAAGAACAACAATAAAAATAGGGCGATCTTTAACACCTGGCATCGTATTCTTTCAAATACGCCTCCAGGACCTGCGCGCCCTTGTATAAGGTCTTCACGTGCGCGTACTCATCATTGGCGTGGATAACCCCGTGCGCCCCCCAGCCCGTCGAGAAGGCCGGGATGCCGTGGTCCTGAAAAAAGGTAATCACGGTAGCGCCCTGGCTACCTTTGAGTTCGGCCTGGATGCCCATGGACCGGCAGACATCCACATAGGTCTTGACAAACGGGTGCTTAGGGTCGATTTGATACGGTTTTTGGCTGTCGTCGATGATGACTTTAAATTTTTTAGTTTCTTTACGGATAATGTGGGTCACCTCTTTTAAAACCCCTTTAGCGTTCATGCCCGGCATAAACCGGATATCCAAAGAAAATTCACAAAAGTCCGCTACCATATTCACCTTGTCCCCGCCCCGGATGGTGCCGATATTTTTGGTCGGCGGTACCAGAAGCGGATGCTTCTTAAATTTAAACTGATGATCTTTCAGGCGATTGATGACCCGGCTGGCAATCTCAATCGCATTGATGCCGCGCCAATTGTAAGCCCCATGGGCTTTTTTGCCAAAAATCTGCACCCGGCTGTGGAACAACCCTTTTTGGGCAATGATGCATTCAAATTCCTCGGAATCGGTAATCAGGGCGACCTGCGGCCGCAAAATCCCTTTGTCCAGCAACGGCCGTATGCCTTTATGGCTGCCGGTTTCTTCATCCACGGTGGCGGCAAAAATAATGTCGCGTTTAAAACGCACCCCGTCCTCAACTAGGGAACGCAACACCTCCATGCCGACGGCGGCATTGCCTTTATCATCGCTGGCCCCGCGGCCGTAAATGCGGCCTTGGTGAATCTCTCCCCCGGTGGGGTTAAACTTCCAGCCGCTGCCAAACGGCACGGTGTCAATGTGCGGGGTGATTAAAATGGCCTTGGCAGCAGCTTGTTGGCGCGGCAAGGTCCCCCGCAGCGTCGCCAGCACATTCGGACGGTCTTTCGCAAAAGACACGGTCTTAACATCCAGCCCCAGCGAACGCATGTCCTGCTCGACGAATCTGGCCACCGCCAATTCATTGCCCGGCGGGTTGACTGAATCGAACCGTAAAAGCTTTTGGGTCAGCCGGACCAATCGATCTTTATTGATCATCTAAGAATGTCCTTCGCTTTCTCTTCGCCTTCCAGGCGTTTAAAATCCTCATAGTCGACAAAAATCACCTGTGGCCGCTCCTGACTGATCCGCTGCATTTTCGGCAAATGGTCGCGGATGTTCACAAAGGCGATGTATTTAAATTCGTTGCTGCAGGACGGACATCTTAAAACATCGAGCTTCAAATCCATTTTTTTACAGTTGGCACAGGTGCCGCTTAAAGCGCCGTAGGTCAATAAATGACTTTTGACTTCATCGACGTAAAATTTCTTATAGATCCTCAAAAATCGATCAGACATAGAAAAATGGACACCACTTACGCCAACAATTTTTCTTTTAAATCATCCGGCATCGGAGTCGGCTTAAAATCGGCGTTTAAGCAAACCAAGGTCACCTCCGCCTCAACGACCAGACGCCCGTCTTTTTGGTCCACAATTTTCTGATCAAAAATGAGCTGGGCAGCCGTGGCCTTGGTCAGCGAGGCCGTGCAGTCTAAGGTGTCTCCATAGCGGGCCGGTGAACGGTAGCTGACATTGCATTGACGCACAGCATACCCCAAACCCCGCTCCTTGAACATCTGCACGCTCAAACCCTTTTGCTCCAGGAACTCGGTGCGGGCTTCTTCCAGATAACATAGGTACTGGCCGTAATAGACAATGCCTCCCGCGTCGGTGTCATGATAATAAATGCGCTTGAGCATAGAAAAATTCTATATGAGACAGTCGGAAATAGCGACAAAATTATTTAAATTCAACTGTTCCGGCCGGGCTTGCGGCGAAATTTTTAATTCTCTTAAGGCTGCGGCCAGCCGCTCTTTTGGCACCAGAAGGGACAACCCATTCACAATGGTCTTGCGGCGCTGCTGGAAAGCGGTGCGGATTAAACGAAACAGCCATTGCTCATCTTTCGGGTGATACCGCGGTCCTTGCGCAAAATCCAAATGCACAAAACAGGAATCCACTCTAGGCGGCGGCTTAAACGCGCTGCTCTTGATTTTAAAAAGCACCTGCACCTGGGCATAAAACTGCACAAAACACGACAAGGAGCCATACTCTTTGCTGCCGGCAGCGGCGGCCAGACGGTTACCGAATTCCAACTGCACGGTCAAAAAGGCTTCCTTCAGCGCCCGTCGGTCTTCAATCAGTTTCTCAATAATGGGCGTAGAAATATTATAAGGAATATTGCCGACAATTTTCACTTTCTCTGGCAAGGAAGGTAACTTCCATTTTAAAAAATCAGCGTGAATAATCTCGACACTTAACCCTTTAAATTTTTCCTGCAGGGTCTCAATCAAATCCCGGTCTGTCTCCACGCAAATCAATCTTTTAACCTGCGGGGCAATTAAAGCGGTGATGGCCCCCTGCCCTGGACCGATTTCAATCACCACATCACTCGGATCCAGTCGGGATGCCTTGACGATTTTTTGGGCCACATTGGGGTCAACCAAAAAATGCTGGCCTAAATATTTCTTAGGCCGGTGAGGTAAGCTCATGCCAGGCGGCAGGCCAGTTTGATGGCAGCAATCATGGAGGAGGGGTCAGCCAGGCCTTTACCGGCAATGTCCAACGCCGTGCCGTGCACCGGAGAGGTGCGGACAAAGGGAAGGCCCGCGGTGAAATTGACCAAATCTTTAAAATACAGTCCCTTGACGGGTGCCAGGCCCTGGTCGTGGTACATGGCCACAATGCCGTCAAAGTCCCGGTCCTGGCAAAAAAAAGTATCTGCGGGGAATGGTCCATTCGCCTGAATGCCCTGAGAGCGGGCGGACTTGATGGCCGGAATAATCTGAGCGCCTTCTTCCTTACCGAGCAAACCGCCTTCACCGGCATGAGGATTTACCCCCAAGACAGCGATGCGCGGTCGGGCAATATGAAAATGTTTTTGCAAGGTTTCCTGCATGAGCTCAATAGAAGACAATACGGCTCTCTTGGTGATGAGCCTCGGCACCTCTTTTAGCGGCACATGGCGGGTGACCAAAGACAACCGCATCCGGTCATAAATAAACATCATGTCGAATTTCTTGACCTTAAAAGCCCGGGCCAGGTATTCGGTATGTCCGAGGAAACCAG
Organism: Candidatus Omnitrophota bacterium; assembly: GCA_021731625.1. GTDB lineage: Bacteria > Omnitrophota > Gorgyraeia > Zapsychrales > Fredricksoniimonadaceae > JAKFXC01. The sequence continues at coordinate 17,750 of JAKFXC010000027.1, read as the reverse complement.
GGCTATAGCGGCTGACCGCTTCTTTAGATAAGGGGGCCGTCACCAATGCGTCCAGCGTTTTGTCTTTAATCATGCGCACGCCGCGCTGTAAAAATTTTAATGCCCCCTCGCCGGGAGTGCGGTACGCAATAGGGATGATTTCCGCCGGAACACCTCTTAAGATTTCTGCATCGCCGATGCAGATAAACCGGGACGCCTTGGCCAGCCCCTTCACCTTGAGGGCTTTGATGATCACTTCCGGCCCCACTCCTGTGGGGTCGCCCATGGTGATACCGATCGTTTTAATCCCGGACCTCGACATAATTCTTTTTGCGCAATTTGCTGATCCATTCCTTAAACTTTTTCTCAAACAATTGGTCGTACAGTTTATTGTGGATCTTGTCCTTGGCTTCCTCCAATGTTTCTACCCGGCCGGGCAAAATGCCGACCACCTTAAAAACATAAATCCCGGCATCTACTTCAATCGGATCGGACACTTCTCCAACCTTAAGGTCAAAGACCGCCCTCTCCACCGCCGGTACCATTTGGCCTTGCTCGATAGCCCCCACCGACGGCAATTCGGAATATTCTTTGCTGAGCTTCTCAAAATTCTCTCCAGCCGCCAATTTGGCCCTAGCCTCGGAGGCCTTATTGCGGGCTTCCTGTTTACCTTTATCGAAGGAGACGTAAACGGACTGCAAATCGTATTTGGTCTTACGGGTAAATTCGTTCATATGTTCAGAGTAATACTTGGTCACTTCTTGAGGATTGACAAAAATCTTGTCCCTTACCTCAATATCGACGGTATAACGGGCTTTCATCTGGTCCATGATTTTATTCTTTAAGTCGGTGACGGTCAGGCCCTGAGCGTCTAAGGAAGCCAAAAAATCATCTTCGGTGGGATACTTGGCCTTGATCTCCTTGATCCTCTTGGTCACGGCCTCCTCCCGGAGCTCCAGCCCTTTGGCTTTCGAAGCCGCCAAAATCAATTTGTCCTCGACCAACTGGTTGATCCCTTTTTCCTCATAGGAAGCCATGATCTCCTGAATTTCTGCCACCGGGTGATTTTCAATCTTTAGCTGCCGGTAAATGCCGGCGATATAGTCTTTGAGGTCCTTCATGGTGATGACGTCCGTATTGACGATGGCAACGATGGCGTCATTGACCGGTTTGGCCATTGCACCCCCAGGGCTTAAGGCCAACACCCCGCTAATGATGAGGTACAGAAATTTTCTCATGTTTGGTCAGCTCCAGTTCTTTCTTCAGATGCTCGACGGATTCTTTGAGCAAACGGCAATACAAATCAAAACCGATGGATACAATAAAGCCGTGCTGCTGGGCCCCCAGTAAATTCCCGGCCCCGCGGATCTGCAAATCCTCAAACGCAATTTGAAAACCAGCGCCCAATTCGCTGTATTTTTCGATGGCCCGCAAACGCTGCTTGGAAACTTCCGATAGCGCATGCTTGGGGGGCACCACAAAATACGCGTACGCCTGCACATCCAAACGCCCCACCCGTCCCCGCAATTGATGCAAATCCGCCAGTCCGAACTTATCCGCCCGGTTAACGATCAATGTGTTGGCCGCAGGCACATCAATCCCGGACTCAACAATGGTCGTGCACACCAAGACATCCACTTCGTGTTTGAGGAATTTTAACATAATCTCTTCCAGCATTCGAGGACTCATTTGCCCATGTCCAACCGCCACTCTTGCCCCCGGAACCAGGCTCCGGATCGAGTCGGCAATGGTCTCGATGTTGTCCACCCGGTTGTGGAGGAAAAACACCTGGCCCTTGCGTTTGATCTCCTGCTCAATCGCTTCCCCCAACACATCCTCATCATAAGAGATAATTTCGGTCCTAACCGACTTTCGGTTGGTCGGAGGCGTGGAAATGACCGACATGTCCTTGGCGCCGGAAAGAGCCATGTACAAGGTGCGCGGGATCGGAGTGGCGGTCAACGTCAAAACATCGGACAATAAGCGAAATTGCTTTAATTTTTCTTTAGAACGCACCCCAAAGCGTTGCTCTTCATCCACAATGACCAAGCCTAAGTCTTTAAACGCAATGTCCTTAGACAGCAGCCGGTGGGTGCCAATGATAATGTCCACTTTACCTTCTGCCAGTTCCTGAATGATGGCTTTTTGCTGGGACTTGGTGCGGAAGCGCGACAGCATGGCTACCTTAACTGGAAAATTCTTTAATCGGGTCTCGAAATTAAAAAAATGCTGTTCAGCCAAAATGGTGGTCGGCACCAGGATGGCCACCTGTTTATGATCCATGACCGCCTTAAACGCAGCGCGCATGGCCACCTCGGTCTTGCCGTACCCCACATCCCCGCAGATCAACCGGTCCATGGGCCGGCCTTCTTCCATGTCTTGTTTCACTTCCGCGGTGGTTTTCAGTTGGTCCGGGGTTTCCTTAAACGGAAAAGTCGACTCAAATTCTTTCTGCCAGGCTATGTCGGCTGAGAAGGCAAACCCTTTAAGCTGGGCCCGCAGGGCTTGGGTGCGCAAAAGTTCAGCCGCCAATATTTTTATCTTTTTTTCGATGCCTCGGCGGGTGGCCAGCCATTCTTTGCTGCCTAGTTTATTCAAACGGGCCGGCCGTTTGGCAAAAGACACATATTTTTGCACCAAGTGCAAATCATGCTTGGGGACAAAGAGCTTATCGCCCCCCTTGTACTCGATGATCAAATGTTCGCGCTTATGCGGGTCGGCCTCCAGGGGTTTGACCCCCAAAAATCGACCGATCCCGTGGTTGTTGTGCACCACATAATCACCCTGGGAAATATCAACGAAGTTATTGAGCGGTGTATCGGAAGAAAACGGCAGCGATGATTTTTTGTAAGGCAAGATGAGGACAATGCGGTGCTCTTGCACGGCCTCGGCGGTCAGAGGGTCATACCCGGTGATTTTGACCACCACGTCATCATCAATGTCTAAGCGTAAAGGCAAATCAAAATGGTCAGGGTAAATGTCGAGGATGCCTCCGCGGCGAGCAAACTCCCCCTCTTTAAACACCTTGGTCGCCCGCATAAACCCGAACCCGAGCAAAGTTTTGATGATTTCTTCGATATCGACCTTCTGGCCAATGATGAACTCCAGGGATTTGAACATGTCTAATTGTATCGTCTGGTTAGCGATTGTCTGCTAGGTCTCAGCAAGCTTGGCCCGTCAGGGGCCCATTTAAAGCAAAAGACGCCATGTGCACATGGCGTCTTAAAACTTGCCCGCTCTAAAACTCTACCACTTTTTATTGCCGTGCCACATTAAAAACAGCGGTGAAACAATATAAACCGTCGAATAGGTCCCGGATAAAAACCCAATGAGAAGGACCAAGGCAAAAGTATTGAGCACTTCGCCTCCCACAAAATAAAGCGCCAGCACGGACAAGAGGGTCACAAAGGTGGTTAAAATGGTGCGCCCCAAGGTCTGGTTAACGCTCTCATTGATAATTTCCGCCAATGATTTATTGCGTATCTTGGCCACGTTTTCCCGCACCCGGTCATAAATGACAATGGAATCATTGGTGGAATAACCGGCAACCGTCAGCAAAGCCGTTACCACCAAGAGATCGACCTGCCGTCCCATGAGCACAATGAGGCCGAGGGTGATCAAAACATCGTGGAAAATGGCCACCACCGTCGCCGCCGCAAACGTAAAATGCTTGAATCGGAAACCCATGTAAATTAACATGCCAATCAAAGCGCACACGATGGCGGAAACAGCTTTGGTGCGCAAGGCCTGACCCACCACCGGACCCACCTTTTCAATGCGCAAAATCTCAAATTTATTCTCCGGCATTTTGCTTTTAAAAATGGCCGCGACTTTCTCATGCGAATCTTCCGGTGACCGGATGATCACTTGATCCGGCGCATTGGCAAAGGTCTGAATGACCGCATGCTCCAATTTTTCCTGCCTAAAGAATTCGCGGAGTTTATCGGCATCCACCGGTGTTGCAAATTTGAATTCCTGCAGTTGCCCTCCGGCGAAATCAATACCATAGGCCTCGTCTTTCTTCTGCACGAAATTGACCATGGTCCAAACCAGCAGCACCCCGGATATGGCAAAGCATATGTATTTCTTATTCAGAAAATTGACGTTTGGTCTGGCGAAGATCTGCAGCATCTTAAGATTCTTGACCATCCCTGAGGACACCAGCCACAAAAATAAAGTGCGGGTAATGTAAATCGAGGTAAACAAGCTGGCGATCAAACCGGTGGTCAGGGTAACGGCGAAGCCTTTGATCGGGCCGGAACCAAACACAAATAGCATGCACCCCGCAATGAGCGAGGTGACGTGTGAGTCAAGGATGGCGGACCAAGCGCGGGTGTAGCCCTGGTTAATAGCGGCATTGAGCGGCCGGCCGTTTTCCAGTTCTTCACGGACACGTTCATTAATGAGCACGTTGGCATCCACGGCCATACCCAGGGTCAATATGATGCCGGCGATGCCCGGGAGAGTCAAGGTGACCTGGGATTCAGGCATGAGGAGATTTAACAGTCCCATGCTCCCTAGAATCATCAACAGATTCACCATCAAAGCCACAGACGCAATCAATCCGCCGATGCGGTAATAAAAAGTCATGAATCCAATGATGAGCAACCCGCCTAAAACCGTGGCTTTAATGCCGGCTTCAATGGAATCTTTGCCGAGCAAAGGTCCAATGGTGCGCTCTTCCTCTATATGCATAGGGACCGGTAACGCTCCGGTGCGCAGGGCCAAGGCCAATAAGGACGCTTCCTCAAAGGTAAACTGGCCAGTGATTTCCGCTGTGCCGCTTAAAATCGGCTCTCGGATGTTTGGCGCGGACAAAACCTCACCGTCCAGCAAAATGGCCAAACGTTCATTAACATGGGCCGTGGTCAGATCGCCGAATATTTTGGAACCTTCGGCATTAAAACCTAAAGAAATTTTCGGCTGCATGCCGGTATCGCTGTCAAAATCGACATGGGCCTCATTGACCGCATCACCACCTAGGGACGCCTCCTTGGTGACAACAATATTTTCCCCTCCCTCTTTTTTCATAGTTTTCAGCTCAAAGCCTTCGGGGACTTTTCCGGCCAAGGCCTCTTTAAGTTTTTCCGGATCCGAGGACACCAAGCGAAATTCCAGATGCGCCACTCGTCCCACCATGGAAATGGCATTTTCGCGGTCGGTGACGCCAGGCAATTGCACCAAAATTTGATTCTCGCCCTGGCGTTGGATCGTGGTTTCAGCCACGCCCAAGCCGTCAATACGGTTGCGCAACACTTCCATGGACCGCAGCACCGCATCATTCTTGGCGGCGGCGTCTTTGAGCTGCTCGTTCTCGACTTTCAAAACCAGATGCATCCCGCCTTTAAGATCCAGGCCGAGGTTGATACGTTTTTGAATGGGATACAGCGATGCTAGGCATCCGGCCATGACGATCAGGATCAAAATGAAACGTTTACGCAACACAGCGTTCATAACCGGCCTTTCATTTCACGACTTCAGGTTTTATTTCGCTTTTGATGCTGGCAATGGACTCGCGGTCAAATTCAATGCGGCAACCTTCATCCACGCGCACCACCACGGTCTTTTCCTTAACAATGGCTACGGTGCCGTGAATGCCTGAGGTGGTCACAATTTCATCATTTTTCTTTAAATTGGCCTGCATTTGCTTGACTTTTTTCTGCTGTTGCCGCTGCGGTCGCAGAATTAAAAAATAAAAAATAAAAAATAGCGGCAGGTATAAAAAAATAATCTGGTTCATGCCGGAATCTTGAGGCATAGGGATCCTTTTGTTATTTGGCTTTCTTAAGTAGTGTGCGGACCGTATTGGTCATGCGCGCGCCTTTGGCAATCCAGGCATTGACCTTCTCTTTGTTGATCGAGAACGCTGCCGGTTTTTGGGCCGGGTCATAATACCCCAAAATATCCAAAGTGCGGCCGTCGCGGCCTTCTTTGCGCGGCAAAGCCACAATGCGGTAATTGTACGCTTTGTTAGCGGACTTGCCTGCTTTTTGCAATCGAATTCGTACTTCCATGGTGCTCGTGTCCTTTCTTATGGGCAATTTCTATGGCCTTAATTTGCGCTTTCGCTTTACTCACCGTCTCGGCATATTCTTTCTGCGGGTTGGAATCTGCCACGATCCCCGCCCCGGCCTGCACGTACGCTGTCTTACGGCAGACCACTATTGTACGTATAGTAATGCACATATCAAGGTTTTTTGAAAAGCTGAAGTATCCGACCGCTCCCGCGTAAGCCCCGCGTTTTTGGGCTTCCAGAGCCTCGATAATTTCCATGGCCCTAATTTTGGGCGCGCCACACACAGTGCCCGCCGGGAATGTGGCTTGCAAAACATCCAGGGCGTCTTTGCCGCGCTGCAATTTGCCCTGCACATTGCTGACAATATGCATCACGTGCGAATAACGCTCGATGCCCATAAACTGGGTGAGCTTGATGGTGCCTTGTTCACACACACGGCCTAAGTCGTTTCTGCCCAAATCCACCAACATGACGTGTTCCGCCTTCTCTTTGGGGTCACTGAGCAGATCTTGTTCCTGCCGGCGGTCTTGTGCATCATCTTTGCCTCTGGGCCGGGTGCCGGCAATCGGGCGGGTCTCGACCAACCCATTCTCACACCGCACCAAAAGTTCCGGCGACGCCCCCACCAATTGCAATCCGTCCAAATTTAAATAGAACATATACGGGGATGGATTGACCCCACGCAGGGCCCGGTAAATTTCAAATGGAGCAACGCTGATGTCAACGGAAAAACGCTGGGACAAGACGGTCTGGATGATATCGCCGGCCCTGATGTGTTCTTTGGCTTTACCGACCATCCGGGCATATTGCGCCGGTGTGCAGTTGGAACGAACCTTTAATCTCCGCCCCGCCGGCTTTGGCTGTTCATTCAAAGATTTTTGTAAATCTTTGACCATTCCCTCAATCGCTTTGATAGAGGCGCGATAGGCCGTGAGTTTGATGGCATCCGAAGCTGTGGCAGGAAAGGTGGCGCAGGAAATCACTTTAATGCTGTGGTGCCGGTGGTCAAAGACAATCAAGTCTTTGGCTTGCATGAGGACCATATCATCCAGATGCAAATCGTCTTTGGTGGTATCCGGCAAATGTTCAAAAAACCGGGCACAGTCATAACCCACATACCCCACCATGCCGCCGTAAAATCGTGGCAACCCGGGGAGCTCGACGGCTTGATAGTCCTTCATCAGTTCGCGCACGATATTTAGCGGTGAACCACGGAAAGAACGCTTATGTTGGTTCGGTGTGGCTGACTCAAACGTGAGGACTTGGCCCCGATGGCCCTTACTGCGGACAACCAACTGTGGATTGCTGGCTATAAAGGAATAGCGGGCAAATTTTTCCTCTCCCTCAATGGACTCCAGGAGAAAGGAATACTTGGATTGGTGGGCCAATTTTAAATACGCGGTCACCGGCGTTTCCAGGTCACCGGAAATTTCCTTATACACCGGAATTAAGTTTCCTCGGCGGGACAGCTTTAAAAATTCGGTTTCAGACAATGCCATTAGCTGATCTTTCGGTAAAAACAGCTCTTGGCATTGGTGTGGCAGGCCGCGCCCACCTGGCGCACTTTGATAAGTAGGGTGTCGCAATCGCAATCATAGCGCACCTCTTTGATAAACTGAAAATGCCCGCTGGTTTCGCCTTTCACCCAAAATTTTCCCCTCGAACGCGACCAAAAACAGGTCTTGCCGATCTTGATGGTGCGTTTGAGGGATTCCAAGTTCATGTAGGCCATCATGAGCACCAGACCATTTTGATAATCCTGAATGATGACAGGGATCAGGCCGTCGGCACTAAACTTAAGCTTTGCTAAATTGCGGGTGCCAATTTGAATTGTTTCCGAAGTTGTTTTGCTCATCGCACACTGACTTTCTGTTGTTTTAAATAGGCCTTCACCTGTTCAAGGGATATTTCCCCATAGTGAAAAATGGTGGCCGCCAGCGCAGCGTCGGCATTGGTTTGGGTAAAAAGCTGCCCAAAATGCTCTATGGTGCCGGCCCCTCCGGAAGCGATCACCGGAATGCTCACCGCATCCACAACAGCTCTGGTCAAAGGAATGTCAAAGCCCTGTTTGGTCCCGTCGGCATCCATGCTAGTCAGCAATATTTCTCCAGCCCCTGCCTCTTGCGCTTCCTTGGCCCATACCACCGCATCTTTGCCGCTGGCGTTACGGCCGCCGTGGGTGAAAACCTCCCAACGATTGCCGACACGTTTGGCATCAATGGCCACCACAATGCATTGGTTGCCGAAGGTATTGGCCGCCCGCCGCACCAGCCCCGGCTCCCGCACCGCTGCTGTATTTAAAGAAACCTTATCCGCTCCAAAACTGAGCAGATCGCGGATATCATTGACATTGGTGATGCCTCCACCGACGGTCAAGGGCATAAACACCTGCTCTGCGGTGCGTTTGACGACGTCCATAAAAGTTTTGCGGCCCTCGATGCTGGCGGTGATGTCTAAAAACGTCAATTCATCGGCCCCGGCCTCATCATATACTTTGGCGCAGTCGACCGGGTCGCCGGCATCGCGCAATTTGACAAAATTGATCCCTTTAACGACCCTACCGTCCTTGACGTCCAAACACGGGATAATGCGCTTGGTCAGCATACGCTCAGGGCTTCCTTAAAGTCCAACTTCCCTTCGTAAATCGCTTTGCCGGTAATCGCCGCCACCACCCCTTTGATGGCCGCCAATTTCTTAACATCCTCCAAACTGCCGATCCCGCCTGACGCAATCAACGATAACTGCACGACGCGCAGCATCTCATGGATACCAGCAAAGTTAGGCCCGGTCAAGGTCCCGTCACGGGCGATATCAGTATAGACCATCCACTTTAAACCGTAATCTTGCAATTCTTTGGCAAAATCAATGGCTTTGATTTTGGTGGTCTGGGTCCAGCCGCGGCCGGCCAAAAGTCCGTTGGAGCAATCAAGGCTGACGCAAATTTTTTCGTCATACAAGGACAACATCTTTTTTAAAAACAATTTATGTTCAATGGCCTGGGTCCCGAAAATCACCCGCTGAACCCCAGCGGTTGCGATCAAATACTCCACCGTTGCCGCGTCCCGCACTCCGCCGCCAACTTCAATGGGGATGCGCACGCTTTGGGCGATGCGCTTGATCACTTCCTGATTGGTCATGACCCCGTCTTTGGCACCGTCTAAGTCGACCACATGCAGCCACTGGGCGCCCAAGGCTTCCCACTGTATGGCCATCCGCACCGGATCATCCGCATATTCGGTGACCGCAGAAAATTTCCCCTGATACAGACGCACCACCTTGCCGCCTTTGATGTCGATGGCAGGAATCAAAATCATAGGTTGGCAAAATTTTCTAAAATTTTGAGACCAGCTCTCTGACTCTTCTCGGGGTGAAATTGCACACCCCAAATGTTCCCGGAGCTGACCGCGCAGGTAAAATCAATGCCATAACTGGTCGTGCCAGCGGCAATTGCCCCATCGAGTGGCTTGGCATAATACGAATGGCAAAAATAAACATTGGTCCCATCCTCTAAGCCGGCAAACATTTTACTTCCCGCTGCAGCGAATTTAATCTGGTTCCACCCCATGTGCGGGACCTTGCCTTGGGTAAAACGCTCGACGGTGCCTTTGAACACTTGGAGCCCGTCCGTGTACCCACCCTCCCTGCTTTTATCAAATAGCAATTGCATGCCTAAACAAATCCCCAAAAATGGTTTGTGTGCGCGGATCGCCTTGAGGATGGCATCGGTCAAAAATAATTCCTGCAATTTTTGCATCGCCGGGGCCATGGCGCCAACCCCGGGCAAAACCACCCGGTCGGCATTGATAATCTCGGCCGGAAGCCGAGTGATCTTGGTCCTGGCACCAATTTTCTCAAATGCCTTTTGGACGCTGTGCAAATTTCCCATACCATAATCTATAATGGCGATCATGTAAAATCCTTGTATTGAGTAAACGTATTACCCTCGACACGAAACATTTTCGGCGTTTGCTTCAGTTTACAGTTCGAATATTTTATAGAAAATCTTTTATATGAAATATTCTCACTGTAAATCTTCGCAAACACTGCCGAAAAGTTTCTGATTGTGTCGAGGGTAATACGTTTACTCAATACACTTAATCAATAATTCCCTTGGTTGATGGAACTTTCCCCTTACGACGGGCGTCAATCGTAGTTGCCTGATCTAAAGCCAATCCCAACGATTTGAACATGGTCTCAAGATTCGTATGTAAATCCGTACTGGGATTTTCAATGGTCAGACTCAAGGTTGCCCCTAGGTTTAGCGCAAAGCTTTCCATAAAATGTTCGAAATGGGAAAATTCGTAACCCTCGGTGCCTTTTAACGCAGGCATGGCGCCGTTAAATTTAAAATACCCCCGTCCTGAAATATCAATCACGCAGCGTCCCACGGTGGCTTCCATCGGCGCAAATGCTGATCCAAAACGCTTGATCCCTGCCTTATCGTCTCCAAGAGCTTTTTTAAACGCTTTGCCCAGGACTATGCCGATGTCCTCGTTGGTGTGATGAATATCAATGTGCGTGTCGCCCTTGACGCCTAAGTCCAAATCAAAATATCCGTGAAAAGCAAACAGTTCCAGCATGTGATCTAAAAAACCAATGGGCGTTTTGATTTTGGTTTGGCCGGTGCCATCGATGTTGATCGACGCGTTGATGGCGGTTTCCTTGGATTTGCGCTCAATGTGCGCTTGGCGTAATGTTTTCATTTGAACCTCACGTTGACGGAGTCCGCATGTTTGACCATACCCTCCAGGTGGGCCACTTTTTCCAAAGGCTCACGCACTCTTTCCAAAGCCCGCTTGGAATAAGCAATCACGTGATTGCTTTTTAGAAAACTTGCCACACATAAGCCCGAAGAAAACCTGGCTGTGCCCATGGTCGGGAGCACGTGGCTGGGACCGGCCGCATAATCGCCCAAGGCGGTGGGGCTATACGGCCCCAAAAAAATCGCCCCGGCGTGCCGGATTTCTTTGGCCACGCTGCGGGCATTGTTGGTGACGATTTGCACATGCTCCGGCGCAATCCGATTGACAATCTCCGCAGCCTCGGCGGTGTTCTTGCACAGAATGCAATACCCGTTAGACACCCGTGCCTTGACCTGTTTAAGGAGCTGCCGAGAAGTCGAGAGCAAAATCGACATGCCGCCGACATGTTCCATTTGCGCTTCCAAATCAGCGATCACAAACTCCGGATTGCTGTAGCGATTGGCAATGACCACAAGCTCGGTCGGCCCGGCCAGCATGTCAATGTCCACATACCCAAACAACTGGCGTTTGGCCTCGGTGACATACATATTCCCGGGTCCCACAATTTTGTCGACCTTAGGGATGGTTTTCGTGCCCAGGGCCAACGCCGCAATGGCCTGCGCCCCGCCCACTTTATAAATTTCACTCACCTTAAGCAAATTTGCCACCGCCAGGATATAAGGGTTGACGTTCCCCTCCTTGTCCGGCGGCGTGACAATGGCGATGCGTTTGACCCCGGCGATGATCGCTGGCACGGCTGTCATGTACACGGAGGAAACCAACGGCGCCGTCCCGGCCGGAATGTAAATGCCAACGCAATCCAGCGGCCTGATGACCTCCTTGAGCAAAACACCGTCGGAACCCTTCATCTTGCAGGGTTTGTGTACCTGCTTGCGATAATAATTTGACACATTGTTGATGATGGTCTTTAAATTGCCCACAAATTCGGGGGTGATGTTTTGAAACGCCCCGGAAATTTCACTCTCCGCAACCCTCAATTGGCGTTGGGTCAGTTTGATTTTGTCAAACCGGCGGGTGTATTTAATGACCGCATCGTCGCCATTTAGGCGCACATCATCAATGATGGCCCTCACCTTTTCCTCAACCATCTTCTTGCGCAAAAAAAGATGGCGATTATAAAGTTTCTCGATGTTCTGTCCGGTTTGTTTAATGAGCTTCATAGTTTTGACAATACCAAGGTGCGGGCTTTGGCCAGGGCCGCGTCCACCAGGTTTGATTTTTTGCTGCCGGCCTGCGCCATTTGGGCCCTGCCTCCGCCGCTGCCCTCCATGACCGCGGCAGCCTCAGCCACCACCTCATTGGCGCTCACACCTTTCTTGACCACGTCATCGGCGACGGTTACCAATAACATGGCATCGTCGGTCGATTTAGTTGCCAAGATGAGCACGGCAGACGGTAATTTTTGTTTCAGCAAGTCGGAGAGTTTTCGTAAACTTTCCATATCCAGACCAGCGGCCAAATGCGTGAGCACCTTGACGCCATTAATCGGCTCGGCTTGCGCCACAATCTGGTCCAGCGAAGATTTGATTTGCTCAAACCGGGCCTGCAGCTTTTTTTTCTCCAGTTGTTTGATTTTTTGAGACTCTTCCTTGAGCATGTCCTCTGACTGCTGTTTTTTTAAAAATTCACCGACGGGACCGGCACCAGCCACCGCTTCCACGCGCCGTATCCCCTGGGCCACCGACCCTTCGGACACAATTTTGAGCGCCTCAATGTCTCCGGTGGCAGTCACATGAGTCCCGCCGCAAAATTCCCGAGAATAATTGCCGATCGAAATAACCCGCACGGTTTGACCATATTTTTCCGCAAAAAATGCTAATGCCCCTGTTTGCTTCGCAACTTCCAAAGGTAAACTTTCCGTCACCACCGGATCATTGTTTTTTATGAACGCATTGATGCGGCTCTCAATCTCCTCAACCTCCCTCGCCTTAACGGCATAAGGATGCGTGAAGTCAAAACGCAAACGGTCCGGAGCCACCAATGACCCTTGTTGTTGCACATGAGTGCCTAACGTTTCTCTCAAAGCTGCCTGCAGCAAATGGGTGGCGGTGTGATGGCGCATGATTGAGCGACGGCGCCCGGCATCCACTTGGGCCGAGACCGTTTCCCCCACGTTGAACTTTCCCTGCTCAAGGACACCCTCGTGAATATACACGTCATTGATCCTCTGCGTGTCTTTGATCCTCACCGTCCCGTTTTTGGAATGAATCAACCCCGCATCGCCCATTTGACCGCCGGCTTGGGCATAAAAAGGGGTACGGTCCAGAATGACCTTTACGCCGTTGCCGTCCGCGATCACCTGTAAAATTTTAGCTTCCGCTTCAAGTTTACTATACCCAAGAAACTCGGTTTTGGAAACATCGCTCTTTAAACCGCCGTCTGAAAATACGTCCCCGGTCATTTTACTGCCGGCCCGGGATTTTTCCCGTTGCTGGTCCATTCTTCGCTCAATACCGGCAACGGCGGCATCAATTTTGTCTAAGGAAACACCGACGGATACCAAGGTCGCCCGAATCAGTGGAATTGATAACCCGTGGGTATCGCGGTAAAAGAATCCCGTCTCCGCTAATTCTGCAATACTTTTTCCTGGCCCGATTTTTTCCTTGAACTCAGGCACCCGCTCCTTTTGCACTTTTATATACTGTTCTTCCGTGCGCTGGATCATTTCTTTAACGCCTGGCGCCTTAAGAGCCAATTCCGGATAAGGGGCTTTCATGACCTCTACGACGGCATCCACGCATCGATCAATGACCGGCTTCTTTACTCCCAAACGGGCGGCCACGTCCGAGGCGATGATGATCAATTTGCGGATTACGTAACCTCTGCCTTCATTCGAAGGAATGACCCCGTCGGCAATGCCAAAAACCACGGCCCGGACGTGATCTGCCACAATGCGGGCGTCGTTTTCAAAAATGCCGGGCATCTCTTTGTTGACCGCCGACAAAAGGACCTGAAAATTATCGGTTTCGTAATTGCTTTTCTTGCCTTGCATGACGGCGACCAAACGCTCGAGCCCCATACCAGTGTCAATATTCTTAGCGGGCAATGGCTCTAAAACCCCGCCGTCTTTGCGATTAAATTGCGTGAAGACCAAATTCCATATTTCCGAAAAGCGACCGCAGGAGCAATCCGGATCGCAATCTTTGCCTTTTGGGCAATTGGGGTTTACACCATAGTCGAAAAAGATCTCCGAACAAGGACCACAAGGGCCGTTGGGTCCTTCCACCTGCGCATTGGCCGGCCAAAAATTACTTTTGTCCCCCAGCTTAAACACCCGATAAGCCGGCAGTTTCATCACATTCAACCAAATGTCATACGCTTCCTGGTCGTCCTTATAAACGGACACCCAAAGTTTGTCCGGTGAAAGCTTCATGTCCACGGTCAAAAACTCCCAGGCCCAGGCAATGGCCTCTTTTTTAAAGTAATCCCCAAAAGAAAAATTGCCCAGCATTTCAAAAAACGTGTGGTGCACGTCGCTCTTGCCGATTTTGTCCAAATCATCGGTGCGCAAACACTTTTGGCAGGACGCAGCCCGCCGATACCTCAAGTCCCTCCCTAAGAACTGCGGTTTAAATTGCTGCATCCCGGCAGTGGTAAATAACACCGTGGGATCGTCCTTAGGGACGACAGAGTCGCTCGGCACAACTGTGTGGCCCTTGGATTTAAAAAAATTCAAAAACCTGGATCGGACTTCATTGGTTGTCATATGTTCTTGACGGCTTTCAGTGCCGCATCCGTGGAAAACCCCCGCCGAACCAGAAAGTCGAACACGCGTTTTCTTTTTTTCGGGGGGTCCAGCTGTCCTAACCGCTGGGCCCGGCGGGCTGCCAGCGCAGCGATGACCGCATGCTCGGCGTATTCGCCCTTGGCCGCGTCAACGGCTGCTGCAATAATTCCTTCAGTAATTCCCTTGGCTTTAAGCTCGCCGATGATCCTCCTAAAACCAAACGGCCGGGTCAATCGCCAACGGATCCAGCCGTCCGCGAAAACCCGGTCGTTCAATAAACCTACCGTCGCTAAATAGTCGACCGCCTCCTGGATTTCTTGAGACGGAAATTTTTTCCCCTTCAATTTTTCCTGCAGTTCAACCACGCTGCGGGGTCGTATTTTCAAAAACCTTAACGCCGCCGCACGGCAAGGCGACGACATGAACTTAAACTTTCTTGGCCTTCAGCTTCTCCATGACGGTCTTTTCAATCTTAGCCAACATTTTCGGATTGTCTTTAAGGAACTTGCGGGCGGCTTCCCGACCCTGGCCAATTTTCTCGTTCTCAAAAGAGATCCAAGAGCCGGACTTTTGGATCACATCCACGGTCTGACCCAAATCCAGCAAGTCCGCTGCCTTGGAAATCCCCTCGTCGAAATAAATTTCAAACTCGGCTTCTTTAAAAGGCGGCGCCACTTTGTTTTTAACCACCTTGGCCTTGACGCGGTTGGCAATGATGACTTCGCCGGATTTGATCGATTCAATCTTGCGCAGGTCAATGCGCACCGAGGCATAAAATTTCAAAGCCCGTCCGCCGGTGGTGGTTTCAGGGTTGCCGAACATAACACCAATTTTCATGCGGATTTGGTTAATGAAGACCACGCACGATTTGCTCTTGCTGATCGCTGCGGTCAACTTGCGCAGGGCCTGGCTCATCAATCGCGCCTGCAAGCCCATGTGCGCATCGCCCATCTCGCCCTCGATCTCCGCACGCGGCGTCAATGCCGCCACCGAGTCAATGACCACCAAGTCAACGGCATTGGAACGCACCAGCGTCTCGGCAATTTCCAAAGCTTGCTCGCCGGTGTCCGGCTGGGAAACCAATAAATCGTCCAATTTGACACCCAAGGTTTTGGCGTAATTGGAATCAAACGCGTGCTCCGCGTCTATGAACGCTGCCACACCTCCGGCGATCTGCAATTGTTTGATGATACTTAAGGTCAGGGTGGTTTTTCCCGACGACTCAGGGCCGTAGATTTCAATCACCCGGCCGCGGGGAATGCCCCAGACGCCCAAGGCCGCATCTAGACTGGGGGATCCGGTGGAAATGACCGGGGTATCGACCACAATTTTGCTGTCCAAACGCATGATGGAACCTTTGCCAAACTGTTTTTCAATTTGGGCCAGGGCCAGGTCCAATGCTTTCATACGGTTTTCTTTATCTGTACTCGGTTTTTCCATCACCGCTTTTTCTTGAGCCATAGAACCTCCAAATAATTTAAATTAGTCTAATTTAGGGTCTGATTATACCTTGGGGGTATTGTGTTGTCAATTGTACAAAAAGCGGGCTAAAGCGACGGTGGAAATCGCTGCCGTATCCACTTTCAGCACACTGCGGCCCAGTGAAACGGGCCTGCATCCGTATGCACCTGCCGTCTTGACCTCGTCGGGGGTGAAGTCGCCTTCAGGGCCTATCAACACCATAAACACCGGCAGCTGCTTATGGACACTGAGAACTTCGATGATCGACTGGCTTTGCCCATTGAGCGATGGAATGACGGCGAGAGCCTGGGGATCTTTGGCTTTGAGCACATCAAGCAGCGCGGTCATGGGATGGATCCGGGGGATGCTTATGCGGCCGCTTTGTTTGGCAGCATTCATGGCCACCTTTTGAAACCGGGCTTGCTTGCCCGGGACCTTTTCCTGGGCAAAGATGACCTCGGTCCGTTTGGTCTGGATCGGGATAATCTCATCAACACCCAGCTCGGTGCATTTCTCGATGATGGATTCAAACTTGGCCTTTTTGGGGACCGCACAGGCCAAAATGATTTTGGTCTTTCCGGATATAGCCACCTGGCTGACCTTCTTGACCCGAACCTCCACTTGCCGATCGCTCATTGTGGCAATGACCGTTTCCGCCTCCTGATTTTGGCCGTTAAAAATGGTGATGGTGTCACCTATTTTCAGGCGCAAAACATCCCGCATGTGATGGAGCTCATCGCGAGCAGTGATCACAACAGTCTTTTGGCTAAAATCGGCTGGCTGGCTATAAAAACGGTGCATGTTTCTCCAACGGGGGAAAAAATTATGGTGGATCGGGGCGGGATCGAACCGCCGGCCTCCTCATTGCGAACGAGGCGCTCTCCCAAAACTGAGCTACCGACCCAATAGTACAAATATACGAATTTTAAATTATACGGTAAACCTAAATTTAGTAACAGCAAAATCTTTAGGCTATTTCAAAATGCGCGCCGTTGCCCACGCTCTTTGGAAAAGAAATACGCACCCTATGACCTAAAGACCGGGCAATCCGAATCAGTGTCTCTAGAGTCAAATTACGACCCTCCCCCGTCTCTATTTGAGAAACGAACTGTTGCGATACGCCCAAGCGTTCCGCCAGCGCCTTTTGATTAAGATGCTTCTCTTGTCGCATTTCTGCAATCTTTTGGGCCAAGGCAACTTTCGCCTGTTCCACTTCATAAAGGCGACGAAATTCCTTGTTTTTGAGCTGTTCCCTCAGCAAGCCGTCAATATTTTTTAGAGACACGTTTGTCATAATTCCTCCTTACCAAATACCCAATATTTGAATGCTTCCTGAATCTTCAACCTGTTTCCTTCTTTTTAAACATACTTCCAAGTCCAAGGCGGGAATTTTATCAGTTTTCTGCCTCATCCCATCTAGCAGGATAATATTTTCTCTCAAATGGAAAAAATAGAATATCCTGTTGTCTTTTGGCCGCAATTCATAAGTTCCATCACATAAATAATCTGCCATTGGTCAGCGTAAATTATGTCCTTGTAGTTTAAGCTCACCTAAATATCCCATAATCTTAGCTCTTTCCTTAACCGGTAAATCTCTGATAAACTCTTCGACCGGACATAGGGACTTGTCCAGAACATTGTGTCTGAGCCGTTAATCTGAGCCATAGCGTTGCCTGAACATTTGATGAATTTCGTATTGATTGTCATAAACGGCCGGAACTGCCTTGCGCCATTTGCCGGTGGCGATGTTATCAATTAAGACCTGAATGGCCACGGATAATGTTTTTGTGGACTGGAAGTAACC
>JAKFXC010000029.1 GCA_021731625.1 Candidatus Omnitrophota bacterium | reverse complement strand
AGCAAAACCTCAAGATCAAAACCTTCCTGGGCGCCTCAGAGAACGCCGTCTTAACTCAAATTTGGACGGCCATGTGCTATTACTTGCTTTTAAGCTTCATCAAATTCCAAACCAGATACAAACGGTCTCTTTTTTACCTGCATCAAAATTTCTATAACTTATTGGCGGTAAACCCAATTACAAGACAGAGAAGGAGTTGCAGAGGCTTGCAGGTTAC
This sequence comes from Candidatus Omnitrophota bacterium, assembly GCA_021731625.1. Taxonomy (GTDB): domain Bacteria; phylum Omnitrophota; class Gorgyraeia; order Zapsychrales; family Fredricksoniimonadaceae; genus JAKFXC01. Next base: position 35,061 of record JAKFXC010000029.1, on the reverse strand, counting down.
ACGGCTAATTGACCGCGATGGCCTGCCTAGAGTCTGTATGGGCTTTGATTTCTCCCAACAGAGGCAAATCAATTACCGGCTTGATTTCAATGATGCGGGGCACAAAACCTTGAATCTCATTTAATTGGGCCATGTCCTGCTTGGCCAATGGCAGCGGCACGCCTTGGCCGTTGCGTTTGATCTGGATGTTGATATTTGCCGCGTTCATGTCGATACCACCCAGTTTTTCAGGATTCAACGCATTGGCGTCGACGGCCGCCCATGTGATACCCGCAAGATCCCGGGCTGTCATCGCCTGATTGGATTGGCTTAATTTCACCAAAAGGGCCTTTTTGGTGAAACCTAAACTAGAAATAGCGTCGGACAACCTACGGACGGCTGCCTCATTCCTAATCTGGAGCGCTAAAGACTTCCGGAAGCTAAAAAACTCATGAGTTACCGGATCAGCATCTTCTGGCCTATTATCATAGGGTCTTTTGAATTCCATATAATCCTTAATCATTTGCATATCAAGTTCCGGCCTTGGACCTGTCTTCAACCAGATATCGATAGCTGGGTCTGTCTCATTGTTTTTCATGTGCAGCATGGAGGCTATGACTCTGGCCTCATCATCCGTTAATGCATACTGAATCGTCACGGAATCCAAAATGCGACCCCAAACCTCTGGAGTATAAAAACTCTTATCTAAGTCGTTGGTAACCAGCCTGTTGATCATGCCATAAATCATTACCCTGCTCCATCGTGCCAGGGGGCCGCTCGATTTGAAATTCCAGTAATAAGGCAGCCACTTGGAAAGATCCATATGCTCTGCCTCTTTGAGTTTTTTTATTATTGCTGAAATCGCTTCTTTTCCGGTTTGACCTTCGTTAAACACCCGGATGGCCTGCTGCAAGTTGTCCGGGAGACGAGCCAGAGATTCAAACTCCTCAATAATTTGCCCTTGACTACCGATGGTTACGGAAATAGAGCTATATGGTGCGCTGAACTTGCCCACACCGACCACCGTCCCGTCGTCGGGTTGAAACCCTATCGTAGCTGTTGCTAAACCCCTCGCCTGTCTCATTCCGTTGAAATGAACACGACCAGGTATTTCTCGCCTTAAGACCTCAAGACTATGGGCCACCTCGGCATTCATGGCACGGTTGGGCTCCATACCTGTCGTGACTTGCTCCAGACCCGCCACCTCAAATCCTGCCCCGAGTTTCTGAGCCGTGGCTGCATTCAGTGATCCTAAATCCGATAAAATGGTCATAGCCAAATCCAGCTTCCCGGTTTTTCCTACAAAACGGCGCGCAAACCCGCCGGCAAAATACTTGCGCGGGATGGTTTGACGGGTGAATTGATCCGGCTCTTCTTTAACGTAGTTGTAAACCCCTTTTTTGAACGCAGCTAAATACTGCTGATAAATGGCTTCATTGGATTTGGGATCCTGATCCACACCTTTGACCTTGGCCTTGTCGGCATAAACTTTGCCCAACAAAGACTCTCTAAGGGATTTTTTATACCAAGAGGCCAGAATCATGCCGCTTAAGATTTGGCGCAATTGGGCGAAATTCTTACCTTCATTGACTTCGCGTTCGAGCTCAGGGAGAAGGATTTCGCGAATGACTTGGGAAGACCCTGAAGTGGTAGTCCCCTTGGGGGACGTGGGGCTTTTATTATTCTTGTTTAGCGCCAGGTAATCCTCTTCCAGCATCACCTTCAAATGACTTTTCAATATGTAAGCGGTATTGCCGGATTCATAGACCACCGCCTCATCGGGGACGATCCATACTTTATTAAAAGTATTGACCGGAACATTGGTGTTGCCGAATTCTTTGTAGGCCCTTTCATAAATCTTATTCCAAAAGTTTTTTCCCAAGCCAGACTCCGGATACATGAGCGATGAGGTGATTTGTTTAAGCAAATAATCCTGGGCCAAAAGGTCCCGGCCCATCTGCGTCTTGCCGAAATTGTCATTGATGATGCGGTCATGCTCATAGGGCGACAAGTTGACCCACTGGTCCTCATCCGGCACTGTCAGGGAGGCCAAAAAATATTTGATGACTTTGTTATATTCTACTTTCTTTTGGGAGTCGTCCAAACTGCCATCCCCCTTATTCATGAGAAAATCAAACTGCAGGGCATTGTCTGGGTGGATGGTGATCCCTTTTAAATGAGCAGGCGTGTAGGCCGGGCTTGAGTGCACCATCGACCCAGGAACAGGCATCGGGGCCAGGACTATTTCACCCGCCTGGGCCTGCGGAAGAGACATGGAAGTGCTCATCAAAACAACGATTAGAATGACACAAATGGGGGGTCTAAGGTACTTATGCATATTCTAGCGAAGTATGCCCTATAAACCGCTACTCGTCAAGGGGCCCCCCAAGGTTTCCTGGAAAGCGCTTTTTAGGGAAAGTATTGGTTCTAGGGGAACTATACGGTGTGGAACTGAGTTTCGTACAGCCGGCGGTACAAAGGGCAGGAATACAGCAGCTCATCATGGGGGCCCATGCCCACAATTTTTCCCTGGTCGATCACCACGATTTTATTGGCTTTCATGATGGTTGACAGACGGTGGGCAATGGCAACCACGGTGCGGCCCTGCATGAGTTGATCCAGGGCCTCTTGCACAAATTTTTCCGATTCGGAATCCAGTTGCGAGGTAGCTTCGTCCAAAATCAAAATGGGCGGGTTCTTAAGAACAGCCCGGGCGATCGTCAATCGCTGCTTCTCCCCACCTGAGAGCCGGAACCCCCGGTCCCCGACGATGGTCTCAAAACCTTTGGGCATTTTGGCGATAAAATCCTGGGCATGGGCCATTTGGGCGGCCTGTGTGATCTGATCGGCGGTCGCTTCAAAACTGCCGTAGGCGATGTTATTGCGCACGGTGTCGTTAAATAAAATCGCCTCCTGGGTGACGATGCCGATCTGGCCGCGCAAGGACCTAAACGACAGCTCCCTCACATCGTGTCCGTCGAAAAGCACCCGGCCGCCGGAAGCATCATAAAACCGCGGGATCAGATTGACCAGGGTGGATTTGCCGCCGCCAGTGGGTCCCACAATGGCCACCAACTCGCCCTTGCGGATTTCCAAATTGATGTCCTGCAAAAGGATCCCCGCCCCTTTTTCGTACGCGAAAGCCACATGCTCAAAAACAATCTTCTGCGACAATGGCCCCACGTCTTTGGCCTGGGGGGACTCAATCACGCTGGGCTTGGTTTCCAAAACATCATAAATGCGCTCGCTGGCTACCAAGGCCTGCTGGATAATGGCCTGGACATTGGCCAGCCGTTTAATGGGCCGGATGACCTGCAAAATCGAGCCAAAAAAGATAGCAAACCCGCCGAAGGACATGGCCCCTTCCAGGACTTGTTTCCCAAGATACAAAATAATGGCGGTGCCGCAGAGCGCCCCCACGATTTCAGTGATGGGCCCCACCAACATGATGTTTTTTAAAGCCTTCATCCGCAATTTGTAATAGCCGTAATTTTGCTGACGGAACCGTTCAATCTCATACTTTTCCGTCGAGAAGGCCTTGAGGATGCGGACACCGGAAATGGTTTCCAAAAGCAGCGAATTGATGTCCGCCATCCGCTCCTGGGTCATTTTGGACAATTTGCGCAAGCGCTTGGTAATGGTGGCCATGGGCCAGCCGATCAAGGGAAACATGCCCAAGACAATCAGGGACCCCTGCCAATTGACGGTAAAAGCGAAACCAATAAACACTAAAATCAAAAACGGTTGCTTAAAGAGGTCGGTGACCGCATAGGACACGGCATTTTCGATGACGGCCACGTCATTGGTTATGCGGGAGACCAGTTCCCCGGTGCGTTTGCGGCTGAAATAATCCAGAGAGAGAGTCTGGATGCGCTCGAACAAACGGAAGCGCACGTCCCGCATGACCCGTTGGGCCGTGTCATTCATGAGGTAATCGGCAAAAAACAACACCACCTGTTTCATGATGAAGGTCACGATGAACGCGAGCGGGATGATTTGAAATAACGTATGCGCATCCGTGGCATTGAGCCAGGCCACCACTTTTTGAGCAAAGGCAGGAACTTTATTGGGTAAAATGATCTGCTTGTTGGTAAAAATCCGGTCAATGATCGGCAGCATGAAGGAAAGCTGCACCCCTTCAAACAGCGACGATAAGAATATAAAGAATACGGCCAGAGAAAAACGTTTGCGGTGACCTTTGAGAAAGGCAAGCAGTTTTAGATAATTCTGCATAGAGGGTCTGAATGTAGCATGGGGTTTGACTTTTGTCGAGGGCTTTGTTAGTATCCTTGCCATGCGCAAAATCAATATTGCTTTAATCGGCACCGGCTTTCTGGGGTCCAGGCATTTAAAGACCCTGCACCAATTGCGCCGCAAAGCAAACATCACCGCCATCTGCGACCATCATCCTAATAACGCCAAAGCCCTGCTGCGCCAGTACCGCGTCCCCTTTGTCCACAACTACCGTGAACTTTTAGGCAAGGTGGACGCGGTCAGCATCTGCACCCCTACGGTCAGCCATGCCGAAATCGCCCAATTCTTTCTGGGGCACGGGGTGCACACCTTCGTCGAGAAACCCATCAGCTTTACCCTGGAAGAGGCGGACCTGCTTATTGACCTGGCAAAAAAAAATAATTTGAAACTGCAGGTCGGCCATGTCGAGCGCTTCAACGCTGCCTTTGTGGCCATTGAGCCGCTGGTCCAGGAACCCTTATTTATTGAATGCCACCGCTTAAACCTTTTCCCCAACCGCTCGCTGGACATCGGCGTGGTGATGGATTTGATGATCCACGACATCGACATCATCCTGGGGCTGGTGAAATCTTTGCCCACGGACGTGCAGGGTGTCGGCATCAACGTCCTGACCGACAAAGAAGACATTGCCAATGCCCGCCTGAGTTTTGCCAATGGGTGTGTGTGCAATATAACGGCCAGCCGCATTTCGCCGGAGGTGACCCGCAAGATCCGCATTTTCACAAAGAATGCCTACATTTCGCTGGATTATGCCAAGCAGGAAGCCCATATGTACACCAAAGATGAGCGCGGCATCCACAAAAAAGGCCTGCCCATTGAAAAGCAAGAACCGCTCAAGAAAGAGCTCGAGCATTTCTTAGACTGTGTGCGCGATGACCAGCAGCCCATTGTCTCCGGTGTCGAGGGCAAAGAGGCCCTCAAACTCGCCCTGGACATCACCCAAAAAATATGGGAACACCGCAAAAGCGTACTCACATCCTGATCGTGGCCGGCGAGGCCTCCGGCGACATGCGCGCCGCCGGCCTGGTCAAGGCCCTCAAGACCCTCTTGCCTTCCCTTCAATGTGCCGGCGTCGGCGGCAAACATATGAAAGACGCCGGGGTCACTCTTTTGGCGGACGTTGATCGTTTAGGCGTGGTCGGCATTTGGGAGGTGATCAAACACATTCCGGTGTTAAGGGACGTCTATAACAAAATCCTTTTCTATGTCGACGCCGATCCCGTCGATGCCGCCATTTTGGTCGACTACCCCGGTTTTAATTTACGCCTGGCAAAGGCCCTGAAAGACCGTAAAATTAAAGTCATTTATTATGTCAGCCCTCAAGTGTGGGCCTGGAAGGAAAACCGCATCCACCATATCAAAAAGGTGGTTGACCGGATGTTGGTGCTGTTTCCTTTTGAGAAACACATTTATGCCAAATACGGCATGGCGGTCGATTATGTCGGCCATCCTTTGCTCGATGAGGTCAAAATTACGGAGCCGCCGGCGAGCATCAAGGCGCAGCTGGGCTTTAAACCGCATATTCAACTCATTGGCCTTCTGCCCGGTTCCCGCGTCAAAGAAGTGCAACGGCATTTGCCTCTGATGCTTAACGCCGCCAAACTCCTAGCCGCAAAAAATCCCAACCGCCGCTTTGTGGTTTTTAAAGCTGCCACCATCGAGGCTAAGGACCTGCAGCAGATCATCGCGCACAGCCAGCCCCCGGCAGTCATGTATGGCGGGTCGGTGTACAATGGCCTCGGCGCCATGGATGCGGTCGTGGTGGCCTCCGGCACCGCGACGCTGGAAGCGGGCCTCTTGCTTAAGCCGATGGTGATCATCTACAAAACCGCCTGGCTCACCTACTGGATCGCCAAAATGTTTGTCAAAATCCCTTATATCGGTTTGGTGAATGTGGTGGCGGGTAAAAAAATCGTCGAGGAATTTATCCAGGAGAATGCTACAGCGGAGCATATCGCCGCGGCCGTTGAAAAAATCTTTGCCGACCCCAATGCCTACGGCCAAATCACCAATGCATTGGCCCAGGTCAAATCTTCCCTCGGGGCCTCCGGCGCCAGCCGCCGCGCCGCTCAGATTGTCGTTGACGAATTGTTTACTTCCGCAGGAGTCATTCCTAAAAGCGGCCATACACTGGGCACGGATATGATGCTGTAAATACGCGGCACCAAACTTTCCAGGCCGGTTTTTCTAATGCGTTCAACCATCGCGGGATCAAAAGTGACTTCCACACCGCTTCCATCCTTGCTGGTGCGAATGTCCGGTGTCTTTAGATCAATACCGCCTTCGGCACTGATCTGGGCCTGACTGGCCAAGCCGCGTTGAACCTCCTGAATTTCTTCCAAAAAGGTAGATGCCGTGATTTGTGTGACCCGGTCGCCCGCGCCATTGCGCCGAAGAGAACTATCGAGAATGCCCTGCAGTTGGCTCTTGAAAGGTGTTAATGGATCGACAATTGTTTGTCTGCTTTGGGCGTCCATCGACGCTATTAACTTGCGGGCCCGGGACACTTGCTCGAGGACTTGGGAACTCATGCGGGCTTCCTCCCGGCCGGCGTATTCATCCAGAATCCGATTGGCCGCTGCCAGTTGCTTTAAAATTTCTCCCGCCTGTAACAACATTAGGTTCAACAGCCGGATGTCGGTCTGGTATAAAATCCCCTTGGCATCATTTTGAGCTAAGAAGAACGACTCAATTTCTTCCTGCGAGGGCACGCGTCCTCCGTTTTCAGTCATAAAACGCACAAGTGCCTTTGCCAAACGGTCTTTTTCCAGATTGAGGGCCATCAATTTGAACTTTTCCAAAATGTGATCCACGGCTTGGAGGTTTGACTGCACCTTAATGCTGGCCTGCTGCAACGGGTCGATCTCTTGCCCTTGCAAAGACTGTTGCAACGGAATCAATTGTGCCTGAATGGCCTTTTGATAATTTTGAAGCCCTCTCCTGCCTCGACGCAAAGCGACTTCTACGGACGACTGTGTAGTTCCCAAAATAATGCTGGGCACAGACAATGCCTCTGCGCGTTGAATTAATTCCGGCACTAGCCATGTCCCGCTATAATTATCCTGTTGCATATGCGGGTCGACAGCGGTACGCTTCGATAACTCAACAAGGAATCCTCGGACGATGTCCCGTTTTTCCTCAAGTCGAGCGATGAGCCGTTTGTCCGACCTAAGTAGGTTGTTCAGAATATAATGCTTATCGACCAAATAAAACGAACCATCGGTCTTTGAGATCAAAACCCGGAGGCCAAATTTGCCGGCTAAAAAAGACATAAACTGCGCTGTCACATCGTCCTTGACGGGATAATTTAAGAAAATGCCGTAGGTCAATATCCCGACGGGCTTCACCTCAAGCCTATTGCTCGGCAAAATTTGACGAATGAAGGTGTCCACGGCGGCCCGCGCTTGGGAAGTGCGGACAAATGACGTCAGCTCCTCGAGGGAAGCCGGAGGAATTTGACTTGCAATGAGAGAGTTAATGGCAGTGGCTTCGGGAGCCTGGCTAGGGGCCGATGGCGCCCCTCCTAAACGAGTGCCTTGCTTCTTTATTTTTGCGGCCATGTTTCTTTGATCAATCTCCACCGACAGACGCTCTAGCACCCGTTGGCTGCGGGCCAATAATGGCCCTTCCGTCAGCGTGGCTTGATGAGCCAAGATCAATTTTTTGGCCATTTCCAGAGTGTTCTTATAACCCCAAAGGACTTTTCGGGAACTCGATACTTGCAGGAGGCCTTCGAATTCCTCGCCATTCTTGTACTTCGCTAATTCTGTGACCGAGAGGCGCTCATTGACTTTTTGTCTAAGATCCACCAGGTACTTTCTGAGTTCCTCCCTCTTGAGCTTTAACTCCTCCGTGCTCTCGCCTAAAACATATTTCTGATCTTTCGTAAAGACCATGTAATATTTCCCGGCCCGGTTGACCAGTTCCATATTCAATTGGGCCGCGATGACCGACATCGTGCGCACGGTTAAATCCGTCACCGGCACCGGAAACTCCCCTAAGACCACGCCATACATGATAGGATTGTTTGCATCTTCCTCTATAAACCCGCTGAGCCCCAGAACCGGGTGCCGGTCGTCAAAAAATTTAGACATCCGCTCCATAGACATTTTGGGTGTTCTTCCCATCAACTGGTCAATGATGTTGACGACCTGGCGCCGCTCGTCTTCATTGCGGATAAAATCCAGTTGAGGATCATCCAGGGACACGTCGAGAAAGTCCGCGGGCTCCACGATTTTTTCAAATTTCGGTTTGATCAATCTCCTTACGAAATTGACTATGCCCCCTCCTTTGATACTCCATTCGCCCAGCATAGCCTTGTCCCTTGTGCGTTTCCATTCCTCTGCTTGTGATTTTCCTATCTCCTGGAGGAGATAGTACCCATTGACCCTGCCCCAGTCGCGGTCTGGGACCGTGGAGGTTTTAAGTTCTTCGATGGTGGGAGCCGGTGATTTTGTAACCAAGCGGGTCTTAAATTTTTTAAGCAATCCAACGAAAGCCCCAGACGCCATGGCTGCATCGGCATCCACACTCTCTATCACCATTTCCCCCTTAATTCCACCGGAGAAATACTTGCGCGGCAGGATTTGTCCTTGCCGCCTGTCTTCTTTAATAAAATTGAATACGCCCTTTTTGTAAGCATCCATGTAACGGTTGTAAATGCGTTCTTTTGCGGCTGGGTCTTTCAGGTCAATGCCCTCCACTTGCGATTTGTCCACGTAGACTTGGGATAGCAAGGCGGATTTAAGGTTCTTCTTGTACCAGTTAGCTAGAATAAGGGAATTGAAAATCTGCCGCAGTTGGGAAAAATTTTTGCCTTCGTTGACTTCTTTTTCAAGCTCAGGCAGGACAATTTCCTGCAGAACTCTTTTGGCCAGCGTCTTGGCGGAATCCTCCTGCGCTGTCACGCGGCGCGGTAAGCGTTTGGCAACAGCCAAATAGTCCTCCTCCAGCATGACTTTAAAATGGCTGCTCACCACCACAACCGTTTGATTGCGTTCGAACACTTCGGCCTTGTCTGCCAAAATCCAAACTTTATTAAAGGTGTTCACCGGCACCTCGGCGGAACCAAATAACTCCTGGGATTTCTGATAGACCCGGTCCCAAAAATTTTTGCCGAGTTCATGCTCCGGATAAATAAGCGACGCGGTGATTTGCTTGAGCAAATAATCCTGGGCCAACAAATCCCGTCCCATTTCAGTCCGACTGAGAGCCTCCGGAATGGTGCGGTCGTGTTCATAGGGTGACAAGTTGACCCAAAGGTCCCGCTCTGGAATGGCCAGTGAGGCCAAGAAATACTTAATCAATTTTTCGCCTTCTTGTTCTAAGGCTGAGGCGGTCAGATTGTCCTGGCCGATGTCCACGATAAAATCAAACATAAAGGGATTGTCCTTATGGACGGTCAGGCCTTTGATCATGGCAGGACGATACGCCGGGCTTAAAGAAACCATGGTGCCAGGCTCAGGCAGAACTGCAGGCGCAGCCGCCGTCCCGGCCCCGGGCATAATACTGGATAAGAGAAACGCATTAAGGACGAAAACACGCAGTAATTTAAGATACATAGGGCAAAGATACCATGCCCTACGTCAAAAACAAGGCCCTGGAGAGGTAATTAGGGAAGCGTTTGCTGAGGTTTGACGCCGGAGGGAAGATTATTAACTAATGTGCAATAGGATTGTACCCCTTGAGTTGGGTAATGAGACGCTGGAGTTTAACAAGGTCTTCGCTCATGCGAGTGGGATCGGCGCTGGCCCCGGCGAAGAGCACCAGGTCGCAGTTGTTATACATGGCTTTAACGGCCTCGGCTATCTCCGGGGCAATTTGCTGTTCCTGCAGCAGGACCCTGGCCTCGTCCCAAGTTAAATTACCGGCGGGCCGGTTAAAATGATCGGCGAGGTAACGGCTCACAGTTTTAAACACCGTGTCGTAAAATTCCTTTGTCTTCCCGGCCCGCAAATATTCCTGCGCCTGTTTGATCCCCTGCTGGGCATGCTTGGAGGCGCTCAGCCGCCGCGCAAAGGCGGTGTCCCTGGACAAACGCTCTCGAAACTTCACCCACAGAAACCACCCGCCGCCCACAATCCAAAGGCTGAGCACGAACCACCAGAATCGCGGGGTCTTAACCAGGGACATGGCTTTTTGGACCGGTGCTTTCAGATATTTTTGCACATAATCGACGGGTTCAGGCTTGACCGTGGCCTGCGGCAAATCAACAAATCCAATCGCCTTAAATTCCTCACCGGGCTTGGGGGCCATGACTTTGACCGGGAAGGGGCCCTGGGTGATGGTTTTGTATGCACCCGTCGAGGGATCGAAATAGCTGAACTTGATCGCCGGCACCTCGGTGATTTGATCACTGGTCGGAACAATCACTTGTTCCAGGGCTTTGGCGTTCTCCTCATCCTTAATTTGAGGGTCATAGGTTTTAAACCGGCTGTCGGTAAAAAGCGGCATCTGCGTGGATTTAAGGTTGGCGTTGCCGGAAATCTTCATATTGAGCGTCACCGGGTCCCCCACCTTGACTCCTTTGGGGCCGATCGAGGCGGTAAAATCCAATTGCCCGACGGCACCGGAAAAATCGGCGGGCTTGCCTTCCTGCGGCAAGGGCAACACTTTGATCCTTAAGGGCTCGGAGTTGAGGGTTAACGGCCGTTCCTGATAACTATCAAAAAAGTTGCGAAAAAAATCATCGCTGAAAAACCCGTTGGTGTTGCCGCTTTGGGCTTTGTATAACAAACTGCCTTCAATCTGCACCGGTCCCAGCGACAAATCCCCGGCCTTGGACGGGTAAATGTGCGTGGCAAAATCCACCACATCATACTTTAGCCCGTTGAGGGCTTCCGGATACTGTTGCGGTTGGGGAAAATTATCCATAGTAAAACCATTTTTCTCAAGCTTTGGCATTTGCAGATTTCGCACCGGCAAAGCGCTGACATACACTTTGATCCGCAAGGGCACTTTCTCTCCCGCGTACACCAGGCCCCGCGGGCTGGAGACGGTCATGAACATGCGGTCTTTGATGTTTTCCGACTGCTTTTGTTCCTCTGAGGTGTCGCTGTCAGTGGCTTCCAAAGGCGCGTCGCTGACGTCGACTTCGATGGGCTGGGTGGTGTAATTTTGGCCTTCCACCATGATGGTCAGGGCCGGGATTTCAAAATGGCCGACCTTGGTGGGGAACACATTGTAGACAAACGAATGTTCGCTGGAATATTGCCCGTTGGTGATGCTGATCCTCGTCGATGGCCCAATGTAGCGCCATTCCAGGCCGTCAATTTTAGGCAGCTCCACCGGCTGGATGGTGTCTTTGCTCCCGCGCACGGTCAAGGTGAGTTGAGCTGCGTCCTTGAGGGAAATTTTCGTTGCGCTGATCGTTGATTCGACCCGCACACCGTCGGCCCAAACCGGTAAGCTGATCGCCAGCGCGCATAAAAACACAATGACCCTGTTCATTTTTACCAATCCTTCAATACCGGTTTCTCATCGCCGCTTTTCTCAATAAATTTCAAAAGCCCCTTGGGCTCTTCGTTCCGCTCGTAATCTTCTAAAATCTCTTTGGCCTCTTTTTCGGAAAGCTTGTCCTTCGCAAGGGCCTTGCCTGACGATTCCGACTTCTCTTCCCCTTGTTGCTTTTCCTGGCCCTCACCTTGTTTTTGCTGCTGTTGCTGCTCACCCTGGTCTTGGTTCTGTTGGTCTTGCTTCTGCCCATCCTGACTTTGCTGATCTTGCTTCTGCTGGTCTTGTTTTTTTTGATCCTGTTCTTGCGGGTCCTGCTTTTGATCCTTCTCTTGCTGCTGTTGCTTTTTCTGCTCCTCTTCCTGTTTTTTCTTCTTTAAACGTTCTAGTTCCTTTTTGACAAAATCAAGATTGAATCGCGCGTCTTCATCCTTGGGCTTCTTTTGAAGCACCTGTTCATAATTCCCGATGGCTTGCTCTGTATCGGCAATGGCCCCGTCAATGCTGCTGTCCTCCTGAGTGCGGCCTTTTTTATACAGGGCATTGCCTAGATTATACAGCGCCACCGCCGCTTGTCCACCGGCACTCAAAGCATCTAAGTAACGCTGGGCAGCTTCCTCATACCGACCTTGCAGGTACAGCGCGTTCCCCTCTTTGACAATGGGCGCCGATTTCGCCCAAACCATTGGACTGTACAACACACAAATGCCGACGAGAATGCTTTTGATCATGACATTTTCCATAACGGCACCAAAGACTCCAACGCAAAAGCCATCAAGGCCAGGGCCAAGAACCATTGGAAGCGCTCGTAATATTTTTTCTCTATTTTATGCTCGATCTCATGCTTTTCAATAGGCGCCAATTGGCGCTCGTACAGATAGTCCAGCCCGAACTGGGCGCCGCTGGAACGCACATAGGCCCCGCCGGTGATATAGGCGATTTGCTGCAATAAATTTTCATTAAGCTGCGACTTCACATAATTGCCTTCGCTGTCTTTTAAGAATTCCGACGCTGCGGTCCCGCTGCGGATCAAGTCTCCTTCCTGCGTGCCGATCCCGACGGTGAATATCCTGATCCCTTTGTCCTTGGCTTTACGGGCGATTTTAAGCACATCCCCTTCCAGGTCTTCCCCGTCGGTCACCAAAACCAGGACCTTGTAGGGCTGGTTTTTGTCGCCGTACGTTTTGACGGCCTCTTCGATGGCGGAGGAAATATTGGTGCCCCCCCGGGGAATGGTGTCCGCATCCAAATCACTCATCCCCATCAAGAACCCGTTGTAATCGATGGTGAGTGGGCAAACCAAAAAAGCGTCGCCGGCAAAGGCAATGATGCCGACCCGATCGCCTTTGAGTTTCTTGACCAGGTCTTTGATGGCCAATTTGGTCCGCTGCAATCGATTGGGTGTGACATCCTGGGTCAGCATGCTTTTAGACACATCGACGGCAATCAAAATATCCAGCCCCTGGCGCTTGACCTCCCGCATGGCATAGCCCCATTGCGGCCTGGCCAACGCCAGGATCGTCGCTGCCACACCAAAGAGGAACAGCGCCGCTTTAAGCCGCCCACGCCGCAGGCTAAACTGTGTTGTCCCCTCTGGTAAAAGCTTCAGGGCCACGACTCGCGACAACCTCGACTGCCTTCGATAGTATAACGCATGCAGCAGCCACGCCAGCAAAGGCAACAGCCACAACAGATGTAACATGCGGGGATCGGCAAAGTGCATAATCTTCCTATGGTAATTTAAAAAATACCGTATGGGTCAATACCAGTTCCAAACCCAACACCACCAAGACCGCAATGGCAAACATACCAAACAGTTCCTGATATTGTTTGTATCCGACGTGTTCAATTTTGCTTTTTTCCAAACGGTCGATGTCTTTATAAATTTCGCGCAAAGATTGCGTGTCTGTAGCCCGGTAATACTTGCCAGCGGTCATGTCCGCGATCTTCTTGAGAGTTGCCTCATCCAGGTCGATCTGCACATTTTGATAAAAGGTGCGGCCGAATAAATCCCGCACCGGAAACGGCGCAAACCCCTTGGCGCCGGCGCCGATGGTGTATATTTTCACGTTCATGGACGCGGCCGTGCGGGCGGCAGTCAGCGGATCCATGCTCCCGGCATTACTCACCCCGTCGGTGAGCAAGATGATCACTTTGGATTTGGCTTTGCTGTTTTTAAAGCGGGCCAGCGACGTGGCGATGCCGGAACCAATGGCGGTACCGTCTTCCAACATGCCAAGATGCAAACGGGCCAGATTCGCCTTTAGCCAGGACCGGTCGGTGGTCAGGGGGCAAACCGTGTAGGCCCTGCCGGCAAAAGCCACCAGCCCGATCTGGTCATGGGCGCGCTTGTCGATGAATTCCTCCACCACTTTCTTGACCACGTCGAAACGGTTCTGCCGTTTGCCGTCGATTTCAAAATCTTCCGCCGCCATGCTGCCGGAACAGTCCAAGGCGAGCACAACGTCGATGCCCTCCGTCGAAACACGGCTTTCTTCCAGCAGTTTGCGCGGGCCGGCCAGGGCAAGGCACATCAGGGCAATGGCCGCCAGTCGGAGTGCAAAAGGGACAAAACCAAATTTCATTTTCCAGCTCCCCTTCAGCCCCTGCAGCACTTCCAGAGAAGAGAACTTCAGCGCTTCCGGGGGTCGCCTGGTGCGCGCGTACCAAACACAAAGCATCACCGCCGGCAAGAGAGCCAGCAGCCAGGGAGTTTTAAATTCCATTTTTGGTTTCCAGGATCAATTTTTTGGCCGAATCAAAATTGGCCTGCGCATCATGGACGGCCGGCACGTAACGGGCAAATTTGACCATGTCGGAGCGGTTTAAGAAATCCTTTAATAGTTCTTTTTGTCCGTCATTTAGCGCCGCCGAGGTCTTGGCATAATTTAAAAATTCTTCGGTGGTCATTTCCGGGGCCCTGATGGCAAACCGGTCCTCCAGGTAACGGCGCACAATGTCGGAGAGCCCACTGTAAAATTGCTTAAACAGCCCGGCTTCGGGATAATGTTTATGGTGTAAATTTTCCAGGTGTTCAAGGGCGGTTTCCCATGAAGAACGCGCCGGCACCTGGACCGGGCGCATCACTGGCGCGGGGCGGCGCCGATACAAGAAATAGACCAGCCAGGCCACGGCGGAAACCACAACGATGATCAGTATCCACCACAGGAAGGCCGGCATTTCCACCGGCGGCTTGATGTCTCTGATATCGGGGACCTCGGGCGGCATAGGCACTTACCTTCTTTCCCGTCGCCGGGAAAAAAATGTGATTAATGCCCTCGCATAAGGCTCATGGGTGTGCAGGTCCACATGGTCGACCCCCACGGCCTGAAACAAACGGTCGCGGCCCTCCAAACGGGCGGCGGCATTCTGGGCAAATCGGCGGCGCTCCTCTGCCGAGCCGGTGTCCACCCACGCCATGCGCCCGGTCTCGGCATCCCGCAATGCCAACAGGCCTCCCGCCACCAACGCCTCCTCGCGAGGATCATTTAAGGTGATGGCGATCAAGTCATGATGTTTATTGGTGATCTGCAGGGATTTGCGAAAATTTTCTTGGCTGGCATTAAAAAAATCGGAAATGAGAAAGGCCACGCTTTTGCGCTTGTTGACCTTGGTCAAATATTCCAGCGCCGCATGGATGTTGGTCCCTTTGCCACGTGGCTTAAAATACAACACCTCCCGGATGACCCGCAGCACGTGGCGCCGGCCTTTGCGGGGCGGGATGAATAATTCCACCTGGTCGGTGAACATGAGCAAACCGACTTTATCATTGTTGCGGATGGCAGAAAACGCCAGGACCGCGGCGATCTCGGCGGCCAGAGTATTCTTGAGCTCTTTGACGCTGCCAAAATGGGTCGAGGCCGAAGCATCGACTAAAATCATCACGGTGAGCTCGCGCTCTTCCACATATTTTTTCACATGCGGGACGCCGGTGCGGGCGGTGACGTTCCAGTCAATGGAACGGATGTCATCCCCTATCTGGTATTCGCGCACCTCATCGAATTCCATGCCGCGGCCCTTAAAAACACTGTGGTAGGCCCCGGCAAAGACATCGCTCACCAAATGCGAGGTGGTGATTTCGATGCGCCTGACTTTCTCTAAAACTTCCCGGGGGATCATGGGACTTCCACGGTGTCAAAGATGGTCTTGATTAAATCTTCCGAGGTCTTCTCCTCAGCCTCGGCTTCGTAGCTGGGGATGATGCGATGCCTCAGCACGTCCATGCCGATCGATTTAATGTCCTGCGGGGTGACAAATCCGCGGCCCTGCACAAAGGCGTGGGCTTTGGAGGCCACGGCCAGGTTAATCGTGGCCCTGGGACTTGCCCCATACAGGATCAGGCCTTTCAAATTACTCAGTTTGTAGCGCTCCGGATGGCGGCTGGCTTCCACGATGTCGACGATGTAATGCTCGATTTTCTCATCCATGTACACACTGTCGACCACGCGGCGCAGGCGCAGGATGTCTTCGGGGGAAAGCACCGGCCGCACCTCGATTGGATTTTGGATAAAGGCCATGCGTTTTAAGATTTTCAACTCTTCGTCTTTAGACGGATAACTCACCCGCACCTTCAGCATGAAGCGATCGACCTGGGCCTCGGGCAAAGGATAAGTCCCCTCCTGCTCAATGGGATTTTGAGTGGCCAAAACCAAAAACGGCTCCGGCAGCTTCATGGTCTCCTCGCCGATCGTCACCTGCCGCTCCTGCATGGCCTCCAGCAAAGCGCTTTGCACTTTGGCCGGGGCGCGGTTGATTTCATCCGCTAAAACAATATTCGCAAAAATGGGGCCTTTGCGGATGTTAAAATTCCCGGTGCGCTGGTCATAGATTAAAGTGCCGGTTAAATCCGCCGGCAACATATCCGGGGTAAACTGCAGGCGCTGGAATTTCGCCTGGATGGTCTGGGCCAACGTCTTGACCGCGGTCGTTTTGGCCAGGCCAGGCACGCCCTCGATTAAAATATGCCCGTTGGCCAGGATGCCGATGAGTAGCCGGTCGAGCATTTCAGTTTGGCCGACCAAAATTTTGCAGGCCTCCAGGCGAATGGCATCGATGAGTGCCGCCTCTTTTCTGACGTTCTCATTAATTTCGGTGATCGAATAATTGGACATAGCCTCTCTCCTTGAATGAACCCATCTGAATGGTTTCTTATTATAATTTCGTTGGATTATTTTTTCAAGCGGGAGCGGAACATCATGTGCAAAACCCAGCGTAACTCGCAATAGAGTCCGGAGGGTTGACCTCCTGCGAGCAGGCAACATTGGCAATGAACGGCAAGAAAGGAATAAGATTGCCGACCTGCATTTCATTGTTAAGATTATACACACGGTTACTGTACACATTTAAATCCACGGCCGTGCGCACATTATTCCTGCCGCGCATGGCCATGGATCCGGTGAAGGTGAGGTTGCCTTTGGTTCCTTTTGGTCCCTTGGCCTCAAAAATGCCGTTGGAACCGGCTTGCCCGTCCGCCATGACAAACGCTTCAATGGAAATATTATTGGGCGCATTTTCCGG
The DNA here is from genome assembly GCA_021731625.1 of Candidatus Omnitrophota bacterium. Lineage (GTDB taxonomy): Bacteria > Omnitrophota > Gorgyraeia > Zapsychrales > Fredricksoniimonadaceae > JAKFXC01. Next base: position 17,859 of record JAKFXC010000029.1, on the reverse strand, counting down.
AATCAAAACATCCTTGGAGGCCATAATCCCCAGCTGGGGCTTACGGGCCTGAGGATCTACAGGAATCCCCATTTTAACATCTCCGTCAATATAGACATTCCCACCGGCCACAATCAACATGGATTCACGGATATCACCCCTGATATAAATATCTCCCTCGGCAAATACCAGGCCATTACTGTAACTTAAGGACGCTTTGTCTATGTTTCCGTTAATAACTAAATTCCCTTCCTGGTAGAACCCACCCTGGTCTCTGGCCAATTTGCGATAGCGCTCCGTGTCCACTCCGGCAAAGGTCACGGTGGGAAATTTTCGGGCTTGATGCGCCTCGCCATGCTCGTTCGTTCCCACGATGTGCACCGCGGGATTAGTCTCGTTGGTAATGGTGTTAATATAAAACACGTCCCCATCCACCGTGATCGGCTGGTTGCCAACCACGTCGAAAAAGACATCTTTGCCCAAAATGTCATTGTCAAATACCGCCCCGCTGTTGATGCGCAAATTTCCGGCGGTGGAAAGTAGGAACGCTTCCGGATTCTGCACCACGGCCCGGGCCAGCACTGCCCGAGGAGTGCCTTGATCGATGTCCATGCCGGTGGATTTGACCCACAACGATGGGAACCCATTGTAGTCATCGGCATCGGCCATTTCCAATTGATAAAAGCCAACCAGGGTAGACCCGTTGTCCGCCGTCACCCGCACGGCGGCGGGCGGGGTCCCTACCGCCGGGCGCCAGGAGGAATCTTTCCGCAGTTGGAAAATGGCGGTTTGCACGCCGGCTTCTGCCGCATAAAACGCCTGTTGCGATGCCAAACGCACTTGACTCTCCCGCAGCTGGATTTGGCTGCGGATGAGCGCCGCGCTCAAGGCAATGCTTAAAAACAGCACCATCATGACGCTGACGATCAAAACAAACCCTGAATGATTGTGCTTGAGTTTCATATTAATTATTGCGCGGATAAATCTCAGTGGCCGCGTCCAGCGTGACGGTACGGCCGAACAGTTGATCGATAAGGCCCACCTTGACGGTCACCGCGTTGCCGTCCTGGTCAAAATCGGAAACCGGAAAATCCAGTTTATCGGTCAATAAACTTACCACTCCCTGACGGCTCAGCATCATGCGGCCGTCATTCATCATGCTGTAGGTCGCTACTGCGGTCCCGTCCGGAGCCATCATCGTCGCTGTCTTGTCCTCACCTGCGGCAGTGGCCGGAACCTCAATTCGCTGGGCAAACCGGGCGTCCAGGGCAATGGAATCCACGATCCGGTCTAACTCCTGACTAAAATCGGCCTTGGCAATGTAGCGGTCAAAGGCCTGCCAGTTTAAATAAAAAACCGAATAAAAAATGCCTACGCAAATCCCAAAAATGATGACGGCCATCAACACTTCCACCAGACTTGTGCCTCGGGGGTTGGTGGCCATCCCTACGAGGCTCCCCGTGGAACAAGGTAAATATCGCCATTCGTTTCCTGCCCATCTATGACACGAAACGAACTCGGGCTCCAATACTCCTCGAAAGCTCCTGACTCGTACACATGCAGCCAATGTTCTCGCTGGCCCTGATTATATTTAGGATTGCCAATCACTTTTGGATCTGGCGGCGGCCAAGTGGCTGGCACATTCTGGATCTCATAAAAACCATTGGTATCGGTATAAGCGGCGACGGATGGCTCCCCGGTGCCGAATTGCACAATGACCTCCTGCACCCAGCTGATAGGGACGCTGCCGGCATAAACCCGGCCTTTGATGGAGCCGAATCCTTTGGGCCACAACGCGATGGGCGGCATGTCATTTTGGACCTGGCCGGTGATGCTGACTGGAATGCCCGATGGATAAAACCAATTTGGCTCGGCTCCGGTTGGAAAAGGATAATAATCCGGGTGCTGAGCGGAGATAAAGGTCGGCCCGGCAGGCACCCGAAATCCTTGGCTCGCGTTATCGCATTGAAAACGATAATTGCCGCCTTCATTGGCGGTGCCGTCAACCACAACTCTCACCGATGCCCCAGGCACGTGGCCGGACGTCTTATCATTGACCACTCGTCCATTCGCATTGCCGCAATCGGGTTCCGGGACATTGGTATCAAGAGATACATCTCGAAGGAAGGGCTGTTCTTTGTGCAGAGGTCCTACACGGAATTGGCCTGTCATGAACTTTTTGAGGATCGTCTCGCCACAACAATGATTAACTTGTACTTCTGCCTGCACCTCCATACGCAGATAAAAATCCTCAGTCGAAGGAAACATATCCTGTTCCGCCGGCACCACAACTTCATATTTTCCTTCTGCGTCTGACGTTCCGTGATACCGGGATGGATCGCCGGGGTGATGGTCCCAGGGCCACTCCTGGCCCGGGGGGGCATGCCACCACAACCAAATTTCGGCATTTGGGATCGGTCCGTTGTGGTCTGCCACAATTCCCTTGATGGTGGTTATTGGAATATAAACCAGCGGTATAGGCACCGCGACCTCTTCCCCAGGGGAGACGCAAATCGTATCATCCGACGCACTGCCTTGCCTGGGTTTGCTGCAGTCTACGCCATTCTGAGCGGAAGACCACCCCTCAGCATCAAAATCAAAACCGCTGCAACTGGGATCGCCGGCCATCGCGGAAAGATAGGAGCGCACTGTTGCCACGGTGAAACATTGCGGTTCCGTGTCCTCAAACTTAACCACAAAATCAAAAGTCCGCAAACCACCAGGAACGCCACTCTGCCCAACTTTAAAGTCCTTGCGTTCTCCCTTTTGGTATAAACCAATTTCGGACTGATTATTAAACAAATCCGCCCCAGGGCGAGTCAGAGTAACGATGATATGGCCGTTTTCGGGTTTAGGTTTAAGGATAATGGGCTGGTCCCGTTCCTCCTTGGTTTCCAAGGTCAGGGTTATCGGCGGGTCCAAATCGTAATATCCATCTACGTCAGTGACCGTCAAAATCCACGTTCCCGGACTTAAAACTTTCCGCCCGTCAGGATCAGCAAAAGTATAATTGATCTGTTTGCCGTCCGTGCGCGGCAATAGGGTCGCTGAAGAGGTCGTGCTCGAATTGCCGCCGTTGGCACCGGCTAAGTCAATCTTTACATTCGGCAAAGGCACGCCGAGGGCATCCTCACCCTGAACTAAACCGATGATATTAGCCGGTGACGGCTCGGCCGGTTTGGCCAAAAGCACCACGGAATCTAGCACCTTATTCTCTCCCTCTTCCAGCCAACTGACGGCGATGTGCACGCGTTTAAAATCGGGGGAGCCTTCCGACGAAACGGTTAGAGTGCGGGTGTACTCCGGAAATTCGGCGGCGATGTCGGTGAATCCACAGGTGTTGGCTTCGTCGAACTTGCAGTTATTTAGCTCATCAAACAGACTTTGAGCCACCCGGCGGACTTCTTCCTGGCTTTTGGTCAACAAATTTTCAGCTTTGATGCGGTAACGGGTGGCTTCCGAGGTGGGGGTCAAAACACTCACAGCGGTCCAGCTGGCCGCGCTGACAATCACAATCAAGACCAGGCTGACTAAAATTTCGGTAAATGTGAACGCCTTCTTCATTATTGATTAATGATCACCGGCACCACGGTAATAATCAATTCAGAATCAGTAACCTGATGTTTCTGATAACTGAACAATCTCCCGAGGCCGGGGACATCTCCCAAAAATGGCACTTTGTACAAGTTCTTAGTGTCCTGCTGGTTAAGCAGTCCCCCTAAGACAAACGGACAGTTGTTTTGAATCCTGACGTAGGCGGTAGCATTGCGGGTCTTGACCCAAGGGTACTGGGCTTGCGGCCCCAAGAAGGTGAAAATAAAACTCACCTCCGGCTCAATTTTGAGCACCACAAAATCTTTGTCGATGATGGAAGGCGTCACCCGCAGCCGGATTCCGGGTTCCACAAAACGCACATCTGAAGTGGCCACCCCGCCGCTAATCGAGGTCACGGTGTAGGGAATGCGATCCCCCACAAAAATCTCCGACTGCTGATTGTTTAAAGTGATGATCCGGGGGTTGGACAACACTTTGGCCTTATTGTCATTTTCCAGGATTTTAATGATGGCATTAAACTGCATCGGGGTGCGGGCCAAGCCAAAAATCTTCAAAGGCGAATCACCAGACGTCTCCGGAGATGAGAATGTGGTGGGCCGCCCTTTTTCCTGAAAACTGGTGGTGATGGCATCCGACCAATCCACCCCTAAATCTTTGAGCGCGTCCTTGTTGATCTCAATGATTTTGGCCTCCAGGATGACCTGTGGCTGCGGCAGGTCGATTTTTTTGATCATTTCCTCGATGGCGGTGACTTCCTCGGGGCTGCCGGTGACGACCAATGAATTGTTGTCCTCATTGAAAGTGATGGTGTCGAGGATATTTTTGGTCATGGCCTTGACTCCCGGGGCCTTGGTATAGCGCAAAGTAAAGACCCGGGTGACCAAATTCTCCCCCCGGATGCGCTCCTTGGTGGTGATGAACAAAGAATTGCCGATTTTCTTAAACACCAAATTGAATGAATTGGCCACGATGTGCAAAGCATCGCGGATCTTGACTTTTTTAAGGTGCAGCGACGAGTTGACGCTTTTTAAGGACGGGTCCAAAACAATATTGATTTGGGTGATGTCGCCGATGGTGCGCAAAATGCTTTCCAAACTGGCTTCTTCAAACTCCAGGTCCATTTCCTTCTCCTGGGTTTCCAGGGGGATGACGCTGTTTAAGATCTCGTCGGCGGTCATCATCGGAAGAAGCACTGGGTCTTTTTGCACATCCGCGGGCCTGTTTGGGGGAACAGACCATTGCTTGGCATCCTCCATGGCCTCCTCGATCTCCTGGATCTGGTCATGCAGCTCTTCGATGGGCATGGGACGGGCATCTTCGCTCTCGTAGGCGGCACGGACATAAACCGGGGTGGCCCCCCAAAGTAGCAGCAGGGTGACCAATAACGTTAATCGTAATATTTTCATTTTTTACCTCTTTTTTTAACCACTTCGTGATGGGGGGATTTTAAAACGATTTGGTCGAGGCCAATAAACTCGACGGTATAATCTTCGATTTTGTCCGGCACCTTGTCTTGCATTCTTAAGACCATAGTTTTGGTCCCGGTCTTGGTCCCGGTCTTGGTCACCGTCTTGACATAGGCCCGGAATTCTCCTTCGAGCTTGACCACACCGATCAATTCCATTTTTTGGATGATCTCGGGGATGGGCACTTCCGGCTCAGCGTCTTTTTTGCCCGGCCCGCCGGGAACCCCCGGCTTGGCCTTTTTAGGGATGATCAAGGGTTTAAAGGGGTCGCGGTTAATCTGCAAGGTCTTGGGCTCCGGCCTCAAAATGAGTTTCGCGAGTTGGGGGCTCTCCACATACGGAATGGGCAAGCCATTGTCCGCCTTGTCGGCCACCGCCGTCCCCGGCACCGCTAATGCACCGGCGACTAAAATCAACATCGCTAAGACCGCTGCTGGCCTCATGACTTAATGTCTCCCAATTTTTTTAAGCTGTAGATCCTCAACGTGAATTCACAGGAAAGCTGCGGATAATCCTGGGGCTTGCCGCCGATGGACACGTTACTGACGGTGACTAACTGTTTGTAGTTCTCAATAGAATTTAAGAAACGCACCAGGGCCTCGAAGGTGCCGCGGACCTTAAATTGCACCGGCATGGCGGCCACGGTGAGCATGTCATTGAGTTTCTTCTTGGGGTTTTGGCGCTCTTTCGCGTCTAAATCTTCGGTGATCCTCACCCTGGCCATTTTGCGGCTGGATTCCTCAAAATCTTTCGGGACCACCAGGCGGCCGAACTGCTGGGTCCGCATTTCCTGCACATACACCTGGGTCTGGGCCGCGGAATCAGAAATACCGTCGAGAAAAGCCGGCACATCGCGTTCATCAAAGAGCATTTTCTGGAACTCTTCCTGTTCGGTCTTAAACTGCTGGATGGAATCTTTGCTTTCCTCCACCCGTTTCTGCAATTTGTCCAGCTTAGTCTTTTGGTTGCTCTGGGCCACCACGGCGCTGCGGACCTCATTGTAACGGTAGGCCACGGCCGCGGACATGCTTAGGACAAAAATCAAACACACGGCCACGGCAATGCCGCCGATTTTTTGGGGAGCGGCTGTTTTGCTCATGACCCTTCCCCCATTTTAAAATTGGCCAGGATGCCGAATTTAAACAATGTCTTTCCTTCCACTTCCTGCTGGTTGAGGTAATTAAACTTGCCCTGTTCCAAAATGGAAGACGTTTCAATTTTGCGCAAGAGGTCGGACACCGATTTCATGGCAAAGGCCTCGCCGGTAAACGTGGCCAGGCCGGATTCATTGACTTTAAATGCGGTAAGCGACAGTTCTTCGGGCAGCTCGGAGGCCACCACGCTCAAGGCCTCTGACCAGGACATGCGTTTCAAGATTTTGACATAGGTGGCCTGCATCAGCATCTGGTCCCGGGCCGTTTCATATTCCTGGCGCAGTTTCAAAACTTCGGTGGATTCTTTTTCCAGCAGGCTGATTTTGGCTTTGGCGGCCTGAGCGTCGGCCGAGGCGTTCCTTTTAGCCTTGGCAAAGTGGCCCAGCGCGCCGGCAAAAACAACGCCGGTGACGATCAAAAACACCGCCGCCGCCACAATGGTCCGACGGGCGCCCATGTGCTGCTGCGGGGTGCGGAAAAAATGGTCCAGGGAAAAATTCGCTTTGATTTTTTGGGCGTGGTGGATGGCAGGCGTCGCGGCCAATACATAAATGGGGTTGATGCGCTCGTGCAGCCATTGGTCCAAGGCACCCAATGGTTGCAGCGGAAAATTCGCTTCCTCACGCAAATACTGATCAAAATCTTTGGCGTTCTCCTGGTCCCAGACCAGCCAGGTCTTGGACACCGGTTTGTTTTGGCTGTCCAGGGCATAGGATTTGATGGCCCGTTTTAGCTCCTCCGCCCAGCTCATCACGGTGGCCTTGTCCATTTCAAATATCTTAAAGGCCGGAAACAGCAAATCTTTGCCCACCGACGTGGTGTACAAGAATTTGAGCTGCCCGTGGTCGTAGAGGACCAGATAACTGATGGTGTCGAGCAAGACCACCAAGGCCTGGGCGCCTTCTTTGTATTCCGGCGCCGTTAAAATGCCGGGAATGTTTAGCGGCACAATGTCGATGGCCCGGCAGGGAATGCCGGTCTTGCGCACTTCCTTCAAGAGGTATTGCAGAAATCGCTCGTCGACCGCGGCAAAAATGACCCGGTTCTTGACCTTTTGTTCGCCCGGCTCCTGATAAATGTAGTCAAATCCTTTGTCCGTAAACGAGGGGATTCTTTCAATTTCGGCCTCGATGATGCTTTCCAAATCCGGGCGAGACATTTTGCCCAGGGACAATTGATGGATGACGGTTTGCTTGCGGTTGATGGACAAAAACAGGCGGGAAACTTTGAGCTTATGCTCAGCGATGATGGCCTTGATCGCGTCGGCAAAAGCCCCAGGAACAGACGGATCCACGACAGCCATGGATCCGCCTGCCCGCTTAAAGGCCATGCCCTTGATTTTCTTATCAATGACAATGTAACGGATCTTTTGGTCAGTGACCTCGAGGGCCAAATACGTTTCCGTCATGCGGTCCTGTCGAATTTAAACCAACGATTTATTTCGTGTCTTAAGTGCCCGAATTGCCGCCGCCTTCACTGGCATGGTGGGTAATATCCGGCCAAGCCGTAAAGTGGCTTGTCTTGATGGAGCGCCACCCGCCATCCGGTCCAGCTTCAACGTCATACATCACACCGAATGCGTCGGTAACGCCGGTCAGATCTCGTTCCAGATAATTACCTGCGGCTAGCTGCACGAACGAATTGCACACAGTCCAATCTCTTTTTTCGGCATAACACAATTGCAAGGATGTATCAATCGTGCGCAGGGTCGCGGCGGTTTCTTTCAAATTCGCCGAACGGATTGCCTTTAGGGTATTGGGCAAAATCAAAGTCACCAAGACCCCAATGATAATCAGAACCACTAATAACTCAACCAAAGAAAAACCTTTTTTCACATTATCCTCCTTGTTTTGTGGACTGTTTGACACAAACAACAATGGTATATGAAAAGTATACCACCCCTTCATTTCTAAACAATGCGCCCCGCGCTTAAATGAGAAAGCGCTTTTACAAAATACAACCCGCTGACAAATATTACTTTATATAAAACTACAACACCCGTAAAGCATTTTGCAGAGAAAATATCGGCATGTAAATTCCCAGCATCACCACTAAAACGATGCCGCCAATGGTGATGACCAACAACGGCTCAAGATACGTCAAGAATTTATTCAGGGCATAATCGGTTTCTTCCTCCAGATGTGAAGAGAGACTGTCCAACAATTGTTGCAGCTTGCCGCTGCTTTCGCCGATGGCCACCATTTCATGAAGGATGACTGGAAAAATCTTGGTGGATTTAAAAGCGTCGTGCAAGGTACCGCCGTCCACAATTTGTTTTTCAATCTCCTCGATAGCCACCTCAATACGGGCATTTCCCGCCGTGGTTTTGGAAACTTCAATAGCGGCCAATAACGGCACCCCGCTGTCAAGCAGTAACGACAATGAACGGGTAAAACGGCCGATGCACATAGGGTAAAGCACTTGCTTAAACAGCGGGGCCTGGAGTTTCCAGGAATCGATCATATACCTGGTCTCCGGGATGTGGGCCGCCCACTTCCAGGTCAGGAACCCACCGATCCCGATGACGCCGGCGAAGATCCAAAACCAAAGCGAGCGCAATTGAGTGGACATGCCAAACAAAACCTGCGTCAAGACCGGCAATTCGCCATGCATCCTCAATATGACTTTTTGAAACGTCGGGATGACAAACGTGAACATGCCGAGGACCACCAAAAACGCAAAGCCCAGGACAAAGGAAGGATACATCGTCGCCCGCTTCAGCCGTTCAATAAATCTTTTCTGAGCTTCCAGGTATTCGCCGATTTTGCGCAGGGCCTTGACCATACCCGCCCCAACTTCCGCCACCCCGATCAACGCCACATACATGGGTGGAAACACCTTGGGGAACGCGCTAAACGCCTCCTGCAGGTTACTCCCGTCCTCGATTTTCTTACGGATGTAGCTGCAGATGACTTGCAGATCTTTGTTCTCAGACTGCCGCCAGAGGATGGTCATGGATTGCAAAATCGGCACCCCGGCCTCAATCAAATAGGACAAACGGCGATTGAACATCAAAAGTTCGTCGAGGCCCAATTTAATTCTGGCAAATTGCCCCGGATCGTAACGGGTGGCGGAAATGAAAAAGAGTTCGGCGCTACGAAACTGCGGTTTGATGTCTTTGATGTCCTGGGCGTGGGTCACCCCCACCAAGGTCTGGCCGGAATCATTTTTGACGCGGTACAAATACATGTCCATAGCGCACCTACTCCGTTAGTGTTACCCTCAGGATTTCCTCGTACGAGGTCGCCTGCTCCGCCACTTTCTTAAATCCCGCCATGCGCAGGGTGTGCATCCCTTTTTCGACCAGGACTTTGGTGATGTCCTGCTCATTGGCCCTGGCCACAATGAGATTGCGCACCGCCGGAGTGACTTTGAGAATTTCGAACAGGCCCACCCGGCCGGAGTAACCGGTTTGAAAGCATTGTTCGCAGCCGACCGCCTGCGACAAAAAAATCGGCCGGGACAGCTGCGGCAGTTCCGCCAGCATGTTGGCCTCAACGTCGGGCGCGGCCTGGACTTTGGTCTTGCATTGTGCGCACAGGCGCCGCACCAGGCGCTGGGCAATGACGCCGAGCACCGTCGAGCTCAGCAGAAACGGCTCCACGCTCATTTCCTGCAGGCGGGTGATGGCACCGGCGGCGGAGTTGGTGTGCAGCGTCGCCAGCACCAAATGGCCGGTCAACGCCGCCCGCACCGACACTTGCGCGGTCTCCACGTCGCGGATCTCGCCGACCATGATGATGTCCGGGTCATGCCGCAAAATGTGCCGGATGGCATTGGCAAAACTGTATCCCACGAAAGGATTGATGCTCGTCTGGGTGATCCCTTCCAGCTGGTACTCGACCGGATCTTCGACAGTGATGATATTGGCGGTCATCTGGTTTAGGGCGTTTAGCACCGAGTAGAGGGTGGTGGTCTTTCCCGCCCCCGTCGGGCCGGTCACCAGCAGAATGCCATGGGGCTGCCGGATGAGTTCTTTGATCTGGTCCATTTCCTGCGGGTCCATGCCCAACGAATCAAAGGTGTGTGAGATGGCTTTTTTATTTAGGATGCGCAGCGAGATGGCCTCGCCGTGTTTGTCAAGCAAAGTGGCCACGCGGATGTCATACGTTTGGTCCCCTTCCTTCCAGCTCATGCGGCCGTCCTGGGGCTTGCGGTTCTCCGCCACGTCCATGCCGGCCATGATTTTCAGGCGCGAAATGACTTTCCGGTACAGGGTCTTAGGGACCGTCTGTTTCTGGAACAACATCCCGTCGATCCTAAACCGCACCCGCAGCTGGCTGGCCTGGGGTTCCAGGTGAACGTCGGACGCCCCCTCCTTGATCGACTGGCTCAAGATGGTGTTGACCAATTTGATGATGGGGGTTTCCTGGGCCTGGTCGCTTTGGGCATTGCGGATGGCCTGGAAAGTTTCCATGGACCCGTGGGATTGCGTTAAACGGTGGGTGATTTCTTTGATGCTGGCCAGCACCGGTTTGATCTGGTAACCGCTGGCATAGCGCATGTCTTGCAAGGTCAGCACATTCAAAGGGTCATTGGTGGCCACAATCAGCACCTGGTCTTTAATTTCCAGGGGCAGGATGCAATTTTTTTGCAACATTTCCGTCGGAAAGAGGCCCAGCAATTTGGCGTCGACGGTGATGTTGTCTAAGCTCACCAACGGGATCTGATGGATCTCGGCCAGGACTTCCAGAAACTTTTGCTCCGTGATCATGGCTTTTTCAATGAGAATTTCACCCAATTTCCGCTTTGAAATTTTTTGCACAGCCAGGGCCTGGCCAAGCTGGTCCTCGGTAATTAATCCTCGCTGCACCAATACATCGCCTATTTTCATGCTGCGGTCCAATACCATAGTAAATAATTATAGCAGAAGAAAAATTCTTGCAACGGGCATAAACAATTTTTTTTAGGTCATGTTTACATTTGACAATCCGGCGGATTTCCCCTATGGTTATGCACTATGAGTTTCTCTACTCCAACACATCCGATCCATGCCCTTTTAGCTTGGCGCATCCTGGTCCTCGATGGCGCCATGGGCACCATGATCCAGCGCCACAACCTGGACGAGGCCAAGTACCGCGGCGACAGGTTTAAAACTATTGCCAACGACGTCAAAGGCAACAATGAGCTTTTGTCCTTGACCCAGCCGCAGATCATTTCCGAAATCCACGAAGCGTATCTGGCCGCGGGAGCCGACATCATCGAAACGAACACCTTTAACGCCAACCGCGTTTCCATGGCTGATTACCAGATGGAGGCGTTGGTGCCGGAGCTTAACCTGACCTCCGCGCGGCTGGCCCGGGCTGCCGCCGACAAATTCACCAAACAAAACCCGGCCAAGCCGCGGTTTGTGGCCGGGGCCGTGGGCCCCACCAACAAAACCGCCACCCTCTCGCCAGATGTGAACAACCCTGCCTTCCGGGCCATCACCTTTGACCAATTGGTGGAGGCCTACACCGAACAAGTCCAAAGCTTGCTGGCCGGCGGGGTTGACTTTTTTCTGGTGGAGACGACCTTCGACACCCTCAATTGCAAAGCCGCCTTGTTTGCCATTGATGCCCACGGTGCCAGCGTCGGCAAATACCTCCCCGTCATGGTCTCCGGCACCATCACCGACGCCAGCGGCCGGACCCTGTCCGGCCAGACGGTCGAGGCCAACTGGATTTCCATTAAACACGCCAAACCATTGTCGTTCGGGCTCAATTGCGCCCTGGGTGCCGCCCAAATGCGCCCTTACATCGAGGAAATTTCCCGCCTGGCCGACTGCTATGTCTGCTGCTATCCCAATGCCGGGTTGCCAAACACGTTTGGCGGATACGATGAGACTCCGACGGAGACGGCGGCCCTGCTGGAAGATTTTGCCAAAAACGGATTTGTTAATATCGTGGGCGGATGCTGCGGCACCACGCCGGAGCATATCAAGGCCATCGCGGCCATTGTTAAGAACCTCCCGCCCCGGCCATTGCCTCGGCCGGCGCCGCACAGCTCGTTTAGCGGCCTGGAGCCGTTGGTCATCCGGCCAGACACCAATTTTGTCAACGTCGGGGAGCGCACCAATGTCACTGGGTCCAAACAATTTGCACGTTTGATCATCGACGGAAAATATGACCAGGCCTTAGCCGTGGCCCGCCAGCAGGTGGACAATGGGGCCCAGGTGATTGACATCAACATGGACGAGGCCATGCTCAACTCGGCCCAGGCCATGACCACCTTCTTAAATCTCATCGCTGCGGAGCCGGACATTTCCCGGGTGCCGATCATGATTGATTCTTCTAAATGGTCGGTCATTGAAGCGGGCCTCAAATGCGTGCAGGGAAAATCCATTGTCAACTCGATCAGTTTGAAAGAAGGCGAGGCCGAATTTATCCGCCAAGCCATCCTGGTCCGTCGCTACGGGGCCGCCTGTGTGGTGATGGCGTTTGATGAACGCGGCCAGGCTGATTCCGTTGAGCGCCGCGTGGCCATTTGCCAGCGGGCCTTTAAAATCCTGACGGAACAGGTCGCCTTCGCGCCGCAAGACATCATTTTTGACCCCAATATTTTTGCCGTGGCAACGGGCATCGAAGAGCACAACGCCTACGCGCTGGATTATTTTGAAGCCACCCGCCGCATCAAGGCGGCCTGCCCGGGTTGCCTGATCTCCGGCGGGGTCAGCAATGTGTCGTTTTCGTTCCGCGGGAATGACCCGATCCGCGAAGCCATGCACGCGGCATTCCTCTACCACGGCATCAAGGCCGGAATGGACATGGGCATTGTCAATGCCGGGATGATCGCGGTCTATGCGGACATCCCCAAAGAGCTGCTCAACCTGGTTGAAGATGTTCTGCTTAACCGACGCAGCGACGCCACCGAACGTTTGGTGACCTTTGCCCAAAACTACACCAGCAAAGCTGGCCCAGGCAAAGCTGTGGAAGATTTAGGCTGGCGCAAAGAGCCCGTGGAAAAACGCCTCTCTCACGCGTTGGTCAAAGGCATCGTCGAGCACATCGACACAGACGTCGAAGAGGCCCGCCAAAAAAGCAAACGGCCCCTGGATGTGATCGAAGGCCCGCTCATGGACGGCATGAACATCGTCGGGGAGCTCTTTGGTTCCGGCAAAATGTTCCTGCCCCAGGTGGTCAAAAGCGCCCGGGTCATGAAAAAAGCCGTTGCCTACCTCATGCCTTATATGGAGAAGGACAAACATACAGAGGCCTCCAATGCCGGGGTCATCCTCATGGCGACCGTGAAAGGCGATGTGCACGACATCGGCAAAAACATCGTCGGCGTGGTCTTGGCCTGCAACAATTTTAAAGTGGTGGACTTAGGGGTGATGGTCCCCTGCGATAAAATCCTTAAAGCGGCCCGCGACATCAACGCCAACATGATCGGCCTATCCGGCTTGATTACTCCGTCGCTGGATGAAATGGCCCACGCGGCCAGGGAGATGCAGCGGGAAGGGTTTCACATCCCCTTACTCGTCGGCGGAGCCACGACCTCCCCCAACCACACGGCCGTTAAAATCGCCCCCGGATATCCGGCAGGGTTTACCATCCATGTCAAAGACGCCTCCCGCTGCGTCGGGGTCTGCCGGGCGCTCATGGACCCCCAGGCCAAAGCAGACCTGACCACAAAAACCGCCAAAGATTATGAATACTTGCGGCAGGAGCATTATGCGCGCCAGGCCGCCAAAAAATTGCTTCCCATCGAGCAGGCCCGGGCCCGTAAAATGACCAGCGACTGGGCCAAGGTACCCATCAGCCGGCCCTCCTATCTGGGCGTCAAAACGTTTAAGAATTTTGCTTTGACAAAAATCCGACCGTACATCGATTGGTCTCCGTTTTTTATCGCCTGGGAACTCAAAGGCAAATTTCCAAATATCCTTAAAGACCCTAAGTTCGGGGCCCAGGCCACCCAGGTGTATGCGGATGCCAATGCCCTCCTAGACGAGATCATCGCCCGCAAATGGCTGACCGCCCATGCGACGGTCGGTTTTTTTGCGGCAAATGCCGTCGGGGATGATATTGAACTCTACACCGACGACGTGCGCCGAAAAACCTTAGGCCAGGTGCATTCCCTGCGCCAACAAGCGGAAATTAGTCCTGGCCAGCCCTTGCTGGCCCAGTCCGATTTCATAGCACCGAAAACATCGGGGGTCAAAGACTATTTGGGGGCTTTTGCCGTCACCACCGGCATCGGGCTGGACCGCTTGGTCAAAGACTTTGAAGATGACCACGATGATTATAAGAGCATCCTGGCCAAGGCGGTGGCGGACCGGCTGGCAGAGGCCTTTGCGGAATATCTGCACGAATGGGTGCGGAAAGAATTATGGGGTTATGCCCCGGAAGAAAATTTAAGCAACACTGAGCTCATCCATGTCCGCTACCGCGGCATCCGCCCAGCCCCGGGTTACCCGGCCTGCCCCGACCACACTGAGAAAGGATTCCTTTTTAAGCTCATTGATGCCCCAGAAAATACCGGCATCCAATTGACCGAAAGTTTTGCCATGCTGCCGACCGCGTCGGTGTGCGGCCATTATTTTGCCCACCCCAATGCCAAATACTTCAGTTTGGGAAAAATCGGCAAGGACCAGGTGCAGGATTATGCCGGGCGCAAAGGCATGGATCTGGCGGTCGCGGAAAAATGGCTGGGGCCTAATTTAGGCTATTGAAGCGAAGCAATCCTTTTCTGCGCCATCTGGGCCCAAAACGCGTCGTCCCCCCGGGCCTCCTCCACCACTTTATGGTAAATCGAAAGCGCCTCTTTAAGATCTTTGAGCTGCTGGTAACAGTAAGCCAAGGAATATAACGACGTGATATACAGAGAGCTGTCGGAATATTCGGCCAAATAGCGATGGAAATATTCCTTCGCCGCCGCCCATTTGCGTTTCTCATATAGATGCATGGCTTTTGCGTACATCTCGGAAGCAGGCGTAGCCCCCTGGCCAAACCCCGGGGAGGTCACCATCAAAAAAAAGGCCAACCCTAGGGCTGGCCATATAAACCATGTTCCTCTCATATCAAACACTTATTTTTGGGTGTTGCCCGGCAAAACCAGGTTGCCGGTTGCCACCTGTGCCGGCGGCGCCTCGCCCACAGGATCGCCTTCATCCAGGTCGGTTTCGGCATCAGTGATCAATTCAGCGTCCGTCTCATTGCCGATCTCATCATCGGAATAATCCTCAGCGTCTTCCGGCGGCAAGGTTTCATCGTCAGTGAAGTCCTCCTCACTCTCTCCTTCGGGGACTGTTTCACTGTCATAATATTCCATATCGTCTTTACCGTAACCCTCGTCACTGATCACACCGTTTTCCCGCACGACGTCTGGGGCCGGCCTTACGGAATTCCTAAACATCGAATTGTCTGGCGTTCTTAAAAAATCGGCATTCTGGGCAAAGGCGCTTAGACCCGGTCCACAGACCAAGGCAAACATCATTCCGATAAAAATAATTTTTATAACCATAAGCTCTCCTTAAGAAAAAAATATACCACAACCGCCGGGGTCTGTGAAGCCAATAATATTATTCTTTCAGCGACATCACCGGGCTGTAAAGCCCGAGGGATTGCCGCTGCCACCACTCTTTGGTCCTGCCCTGGACACCAGGGTCCGTAAATCGGTAGTCATAAAACGAAGATCGGATAAACCGCGGCGGATGGTCTTTAAAAGGATTAGTTTTTAGTAAGGCCAAAACCGGTTTCGAACCGGTCAGCAAACGTTCTGCAAGATTGGTAAACCAAAGGTTTCGCTCGTAACTGCCCAAGGCCGCAAACCACATCTGCCAATCCAGCCGCGGCTGGTGCGGCTGCACCCATTGGGGCATCCGTGCCACATCGCCCGGCTTCCAGTAGAATTCGTATGCAAGCCACGTCCTGCCGTCGTGGCTGCCTTCAATGATGATCTCCCGACGCTGAGTGGTCATGACCGCAAACAAACCATAATTGTTAAACGTGCGCAAAGGCGACAGCACCTGCACCACCGCCCGGACCGGTTCGGGCATCGCCATGTGCCTGCCCAACATGAGCGCGGTGGTCATGCCACAGACGATCAGCGCTACCGCCGCAGCCACAGCGTCGTGCGCACTCACCGAAGGCCGACGGCCATCCAAAAGCAGCGTCAGGCATAAGGCCATACTCAAAATATTAAAGAAAGTGTAATTGCCGGTCAGCAGGATCAACAGTTGGAACAAGATGAGGATCCAAAAAGCCAACTGCCTGGCCGGTCTGCCAAAAAATATAGCAAACGGCACCACCAGTTCGACCACAAACATCCCCACACAGCTGAGTTTATGGAACCCGTCCGGCAGTTGATGCACATACCAACTTAAGACATGTGGCAACGGCTGGGTCAAATAATGATGGGTCAAGCCCTCCAGCTGCCACCAGGCCGGGTCGTGGCTCAAAATCTTGACCAGCCCTGATGAAAACATCAGTCGAAACAGCACCCAGCGCAAGAGCCAAATGATGATCACCGACGGTAAATCAGCATTACGCTGCAGCGATAAGCGGAGCGGATAGAGAAAAATCAACAAGAAGCCCGATTCCAAGAGCAAATTGTCCCATTGGAAGCCCAAAAAATCCTGCCCCACGACGGTCAGCGACAGATACATGGCCCACAGGCCAAAGGCGGTGACCGGAACCAGAATGCCCAAAAAAAGCATGACGGCCAACCCACACCCTGCCCAACACACAGCCGCCAAAAACCAGTCGCTGTGACTCACCCAAAAAAGGGTTGGCGCCTGTCCGAAGGAAACCGGGCCATAGTAGGCCTTCACATTCTGCAAAAATTTTCCCGCAGGAAGGATGCCTTCGCTGCCGACCAAACCGAGGATTTGCACGGCCAGCGAGCCAAAAGCAGTGAAGTAGACAACCGCCATGGCGCGCAAAAAGAGGCGGGAAATATCCATGGCTGTATTATACATAAAAAAAGAGAATTTGCTTTCCAACCGCACAATTTCTAGTTACAGTAAACTACTGTAGTTAGCCACCGCCGCTCATCTCATGCAGAAAAAAGATAAAAAACTCCTGATTGTGGCGTCCTTTGAAGATGCCTCGATCATGCGCAAATTCACCATCTTGTTCATGATCGCCTCCATTGTGCCGCTGGTCCTACTCTATTATGTCTACGTGCAGTACAGCAGCGGGTCCATCGAATTCACCGAACAAATTTTTTCCATCATATTGATTTTGGTTTTGATTGGCGTCATGGCCGGATACCTCTCGCTGCGCTCGCTGCTCCTGCAGGTCATTAACGTGACGCGCGAAAACCGCAAGGCCCTGGAGAGTTTTTTAAGCCCGGAGACCATCCAAGAATTAAACCAGGATACAAATGAAATCGTCATGCTCAGCCGCTCTTTTTCCGCCGTGACCAAGCAACTGGAAGAAAACATCAAAAGCCTGGAAACCGCCAAGCGGACCCTTCAGTCGGTGATGGCCAAGGTCGGACGCGGCATTTCCAACATGGAAAACATCGACACCTTCCTGCAGCTTATCTTGGAGACCACCACCAACGCCTTAAACGGCCAGGTCGGCGTGCTGCTTTTGCTCAATGAAAAAAATTCCGAGCTCAACGTCAAAACCGTTTACGGGACCCACTACGATACGTCCAAACCGCCGTCGATCAAATTGTCCCCGGCATCGCCGTTTGCCAACGTCATCGACCAGAAGCGTCCGGAGGTCATTTCCGGGGCTTTTTTGGAAAAGATTGACAACCCCCAGTTCGGCCAACAG
>JAKFXC010000013.1 GCA_021731625.1 Candidatus Omnitrophota bacterium | reverse complement strand
GTTGGTGGTATTTGCACTTGATGCAGGGTTCGGTAACTATGTGAGCCATAGGGGCGCGACCTCCGTTTAAGGATAAATAATCATTAAACTATAGCAAATTAATTTACCGCTGTCAATGCAGGGTCGGCGGAATTTGTGGAAGGAGATTGGCCGCGCACGCGGCGGTGTAAAAATTTAGTCTGGGCTTGGTTTTTAAGGCCCTGGCCTTTGATGAGGCGCACGAATTTTTGAAAAAAGTAATGCACGAAGGCTTTGAAGCCGTGGAGTTTTCGTAAAAAGTCACCCACACTGTTGATGGTAATGAACATACGCCATATTTGCTTCGGCCGCAGATAGAATTCCTTGAGTCCAATGTCGATGTGTTCGTCGATATCTTTGTGAGAAAATTGGGGATAGGAGAGCAAGGTGCGTTGTTCGCCGGATTCGGTCAGCCAATCCCGCCAGTTTTTGGCTAAAATGTAATTGTTTTCCTTGGCCCATTTGTACAAGGACGTGCCCGGATAAGAGGCCACCCCGGTGATTTGTATGGTGTCCAGCGGCAGGGATTTGGCAAAATCAATGGTCTTGCGAGCGCTTTCTTTCGTTTCCCCCGGGGCGCCGATCATAAAGCAGCCGTGGATGGTAAATCCTAAACGATGGGCGGCCTCTGAATAGCGCCGGGCCATGTCGATGCTCACTCCGCCTTTGCGGATGACCCGTAGATTTTCGTCGGTGCCGAATTCAAAGCCGGTCATCAGCATGCGGCAGCCGGCTTCCCGCATCAAAGGTAAGAGGTCCAAGTCGGTATTCACTCGCATATTGCAGGACCAACTTAGGCGTTTGTGAAGGCCTTTTTCAATGATGAGGTTACACACTTTGGTAACATGCTCACGCTCGGCGGCAAAGGTGTCGGTTTCAAACATGATTTCCCGGATCTGCGGATGGAGTTTAAGATCGTGTTCCATTTCAGCTACAACCAAGTCGGCCCGTCGGTTGCGCAATTTATAACCGTACATGAGCTGAGGATCCCGGCAGAAGGTGCAGGCATTGTTGCAGCCGCGGCCGGTCATTAAGGTCAGGAAGGGGAATTTCTTGCCGCCGTCCGGGTACCATTCCGGCTGGATGAGTTGCCAGGCCGGGAAAGGCAGTTCGTTGACATCAATGTCCGGCCGGGGCATATTTTTAAGGACTTGGCCGCCTTTGAGCCAACAGAGTCCTAAATTTTTGTCGTCGGGTACACCATTGGCGAGGTCGCGCAGAGTATAGTCATATTCGCGGGGTAGAATATAGTCGACCACGCCTTTGCCAATAGCGAAAGTATCATCGATTTCCGCCGTGGCGTGTTGGCCGACAAACGCGACTTTGCAATGGATCTTATCTTTAATGGTTTTTGCTTGGTCAATGTCCGAATAAATGGAAGGCGTGGTCACATGCATGACCAAAAGGTCGGGTTTAAGGGAAACGGTGCTGTCAATGGATTCCTCGGCGGTGAAATTGCGGGCTGCGGCTTCAATGTAATGCACGTCGTGGCCGGCGTCGATTAAGACTTGAGCGGCGGTGAGCATGTATTCGGGATGGCGCTGCACCCGGCCGCGGGATTTGGCTGCCCAGCGGGCCACGCGCACAAAATTGTCGCCAAAAGAGGGGTTTAAGATCACGACTTTCATCGAGTGTTATCCTACCCTTGCTCCGTCATTGACGCAATATTTATTTAGCAATTTCTGCGCTTGACACCGGGGAAGAATGGTATATACTTTTAGTATATACCGTAAGGGGGTCTCAATGAAAGTTTTATCTCTAAAGCTCAAAGAAGATATTTTTAAGGAAACGGATCAAATGGTCAAATCAAACCGTATATCCAGGAACGCCTATATCAACGAGGCTTTACGCCTCTATAATTTATTTAATAGGCGCCGTTTGTTAAAAAAGAAATTGGCATTGGAATCCAAGGCTGTGGCGCATAATTCCTTGGAGGTTTTGGCGGAGATGGAGCGTTTGCAAGAGAATTAAGGCATGAAGATTGAAAAATTTCATATTTATTTAGCAGACTTAAATCCACAGCTAGACACAGAACCCGGGAAAGTACGACCTGTGATCGTCATTCAAACCGAACTTCTCAATAACATTCACCCCAGTACAGTGGTGTGTCCTTTAACAAGCAAAATGGTGGCCTCTTCGCAAATTTTAAGAGTGCATGTCAGAAAGAAAGAAGGCGCATTAGAAAATGATTCCGACATACTGGTTGATCAAATCAGGGCCATAGACAATCGCAGATTCATCAAGCATTTGGGGAAATTGTCCCAAGAACACCGGAAACAACTTCTAGAGAATCTAAAAATATTGATTTTAGAGTAATGCCTAAACTTTTTTTAATCCCCAACGTTATCAGCAATGAAGCTGTTAACCCGATTCCCGCCATTGCCCATGTCCGCACTTTTTTTGTCGAGGAGCCCAAGTCTGCCCGGCGATTGCTCAAAGCTTTAGACCAGGATTTTTCCCTTCAAGAATGCCGATTCCTCAATTTAAATGAACATACGACGGCGGCGCAGGTTCAAGAATATGCCGGGTGCCTTAATGCAGCAGATAGCGGCATCATTGCTGAATCCGGGTGCCCTTGTGTGGCAGATCCCGGCGCCAATTTGGTTTTGTTGGCACATCAACAAGGGATCGACGTGGTCCCGTTGGTTGGACCGTCCTCGATCCTTCTGGCGCTGATGGCCAGCGGTTTAAATGGCCAGAATTTTGCTTTTAGCGGGTATTTGCCGATCGATGCCAAAGAACGGGCTGCCAAAATCAAGCATTTGGAGCAGCGGGCCCACAAAGAAGGCCAAACCCAGATATTTATGGAAACCCCTTACCGCAATCAAGTCCTATTTAATGATCTGCTAAAAAATCTGAATCAAAGGACATGGTTGTCCGTTGCTTGTGATATTATGGGAAGTGACCATTGGATCCGCACAAAGACGATAGGAGAATGGCAGAAGCAGAAAACCGCCCTACCTAAAAAACCGGCTTTATTCATTATTGGAAAATGACAGGAGTACGTATGCCCAAGTTTGATCAATCCGCTGTTAAAAAACACCTCAACATCAAACAAAATTTGTACGCCATTTATTCTTTGCCAAAGTTTGCTTCCATCGTCGGGAAAGATGTTGCTCATTTGCCGTTTTCTATTCAAATCCTCCTCGAGTCGGCCCTGCGCAATTTTGACAATTACCAGGTAACGGACAAAGACATCGACACCATTTTAAATTGGAAGCCCAATGAGCCTAAGGGTGAAATTGCCTTTAAGCCTGGGAGGGTGATCTTACAGGACTTTACTGGCGTACCCTGTGTGGTTGATATGGCTGCCCTGCGTGATGCTATGAAAAATTTAGGCGGTGATATTAAGAAAATTAACCCTCAAGTGCAATGCGATTTGGTGATCGACCATT
Source organism: Candidatus Omnitrophota bacterium (assembly GCA_021731625.1). Lineage (GTDB taxonomy): Bacteria > Omnitrophota > Gorgyraeia > Zapsychrales > Fredricksoniimonadaceae > JAKFXC01. Next base: position 32,448 of record JAKFXC010000013.1, on the reverse strand, counting down.
CGGTGCAGGTCGACTCGTTTGGCACTGCGCAATCCTTGGCGGAAAATGTGAGTCTGGAATTCGAACGCAACCGCGAGCGTTATGAATTCCTCAAGTGGGGTCAGAACGCGTTGCAGAGTTTTCGGGTGGTGCCGCCGGCCACGGGTATTGTGCATCAGGTGAATTTAGAATATTTAGCCAAAGTGGTGCTGAAGAAGAAAGCCGGCAGTGAAACCGTGGCGTATCCGGACAGCTGCGTCGGCACCGACTCACATACGACGATGATTAATGGTTTAGGCGTGGTGGGTTGGGGGGTGGGCGGCATTGAGGCAGAGTCGGTCATGCTGGGCGAACCCATTTATATGCTGTTGCCGGAAGTGGTGGGTTTTAAATTGTCCGGGCAATTAAAAGAAGGCGTTACGGCGACCGATTTGGTGTTGACCGTCACCCAAATGCTGCGCAAAAAAGGAGTGGTGGAAAAGTTTGTGGAATTTTTTGGGCCGGGTTTGGCCAACTTGTCTTTGCCGGACCGGGCCACGATCGCCAATATGGCGCCGGAATATGGGGCCACGATCGGCTTGTTTCCCGTCGATGACGAGACGCTCAATTATTTGCGGATCTCGGGGCGCAGCGATGAGGAAGTCGAGTTGGTGGAACAATATTACAAAGACCAGGGCCTATTTTATAATCCTCAAAAACCGCAGGCCAAATACAGCGACCAGATGGAATTAGATTTGTCCACCGTCGAACCCTGTATGGCTGGCCCCAAGCGACCGCAAGACCGGGTGCCTTTAAAAGACGTCAAAAGTAACTTCCGTACCACTTTGATGGCGGACATCAAATCGCGTGGTTATGGTTTGGCAGAAACGGAGTTGGGGCGCACGGGCACGGTGCGCAATGGCGTTCCCCAGACCATTGGCCATGGGGCCGTGGTCATTGCTGCGATCACCAGCTGCACGAATACGTCCAACCCGTCGGTGCTTATCGGCGCTGGGTTGATGGCCCAGAAAGCGGTTGAGAAGGGTTTGATGCCGCCGGATTATGTGAAAACTTCCTTTGCGCCGGGATCCAAAGTGGTTTTGGAGTATTTGCAAGATGCGGGCTTGATGCAATATTTGGAAAAATTGCGATTTAATATCGTTGGTTATGGGTGCACCACCTGCATTGGCAATTCCGGGCCTTTGCCGGAGGCGGTGGCCAAGGCCGTGACGGAAGGGAATTTGGTGGCGGCGGCCGTGCTCTCCGGAAACCGTAATTTTGAAGGACGGGTCAACCCGCATGCCAAAGCGAATTTTTTGGCCAGTCCGCCGCTGGTGGTGGCGTATGCCTTGGCCGGGCGGGTGGATTTGGATTTGCTCACCGAACCGTTGGGCAATGACAAGGAAGGGAAGCCAGTGTTTTTAAAAGACATCTGGCCGCTGCAATCGGAAATCAATGCTTTGGCCAAGAAATTTGTCAAAGCCAGTATTTTTAAATCCCGTTATAGCGATGTGGACCGGGGCAATGAGAATTGGAATGACATCAAAACCATCAAATCGGATTTATTTCAATGGGACGATAACAGCACCTACATTCAAAATCCACCTTATTTTGTGGGCATGAAGCCGGATCCGGAACCGATCAAGCCAATCCATGGCGCAAAATGTTTGGTCATGGTGGGCGATTCCATTACGACCGACCATATCTCCCCGGCCGGCGCCATTGCCAAAGATTCTCCGGCGGGAAAATTTTTAATCGAGCACGGGGTGCAGCCTAAGGATTTCAATTCTTATGGGGCTCGTCGCGGCAATGACCGGGTCATGACCCGCGGCACTTTTGCCAATATCCGTTTGCGCAATGTGATTGCTCCGGGGACAGAAGGCCCTTGGACCACCTATTGGCCGATGAAAGAAAAAATGTTTATCTACGATGCGGCCATGAAGTATAAAGAGAGCAAGACCCCGCTGGTGGTCCTGGCCGGGAAAGAATACGGCACTGGCTCCTCCCGCGACTGGGCTGCCAAAGGCACATTGCTTTTAGGGGTCAAGGCTGTTATCGCGGAAAGTTTTGAGCGCATCCACCGCAGCAACCTTGTGGGCATGGGGGTTTTGCCTTGCCAGTTTAAGGAAGGGGAGAATGCCGCCTCTCTGGGTTTAAAAGGGGACGAGACTTTTGATTTTGTGGATTTGAATGACGGACTGAAACCTCGGGGTGAATTAGCGGTGTCCGCCACCTCGCCGGATGGAAATAAAAAGCAATTTAAAGTGCTGTCCCGCGTGGACACCCCCGTGGAAGCCGATTACCTGCGCAACGGCGGCATTTTGCATACGGTGTTAAGAAAATTGGTAAAAGGATAAATAGGGGGATAAATAGGGGCCAGCCCCCTATTTATCCAGTCAAGACGTAAGAAATAGGGCGTTGACCGCACTTATGCAACTGCTATATACAAAACGCTCACCGTATGCCAGGAAAGCCCGGGTGCTGGCCTTGGAAAAGGGCATCAAGCTTGAGCTCGTCGATGAAGACTTGCAGAATAAGTCGCCGCGATTGCTTTCTGCCAACCCTTTGGGCAAAGTTCCGACCCTCATTTTAGATGATGGGAAAACCATTTTTGACAGCCCGGTGATTTGCCAATATCTGGATGCCTTAAATGATAAACCCATTTTTATCCCGCGCTCGGGCGAGAAACGTTATGAAGTTCTAAAATGGGAAGCGATGGCGGATGATTTGATGACTGTGGGCATTAATGCGTACATGGAAAAGACCCGGCATCCAAAGGATTTCAGCGTGCCGTTTGTGGCAGCGCAGGAAGCCGGGATTCACCGGGCGTACACTTACATCGAAGCCCGTTTAGACAGTTTGCGGGAGTTTACTTTAGCGCCGGTGGCCGTGGCCTCCGCCATTGGCTATGTCCACTTCCGCCTGCCGCATTTGGAAGTCAAGGGTGCCCTGGCGCAGTGGTTTACCGAAATCTCCAAAAGACCCAGTCTGGCCCAAACCGTCCCGACGGCATAATATGGCCCTAAAATTAGATTTTAGACCGTTTTATCCCGTCAAACTTCCCAACGGCCGCATTTCCAAAATTTCTTATATTAGGCACCCCGGCGCGGTGGTCGTTGTGCCCCTGATCTCCAAAGATAAAATTGTGTTTCTGCGGCAGTTCCGTCCCGCCCTGGGCAAGTATATTTATGAACTGCCGGCCGGCACTTTGGATCCCAACGAAAGCCACAGCGTGTGTGTCCGGCGAGAATTGATCGAGGAAACCGGGTTTCGCGCCAAGAAAGTCACCCGCCTGGGGCAAGTTTATCCAGTCCCTGGCTACTCGACGGAAATCATTTATGTGTTTAAGGCTGAAGGGTTGACTGCCGGCGAGGCCGAGCCGGAGGCGGACGAAGTGCTGTCCAAGATCGTGATGAACAAAACCCAGGTGCGACGGATGTTTCGCTCCGGGAAATTGCAGGATGCCAAAAGCATTTGCGCTTTGGCATTCTGCGGCTGGTTGCCATGACGCGCAAAAACACCTTGCTGAAAAGCTACGGTTTCTCCCTGGTATTGCTTTTTGCGATTGCCATTGGTTCGATCCTTGGCTTCACCTTTAAAAAAGACGCTGCCGTCCTTAAACCTTTCGGGGATATTTTTTTAAATCTGCTATTTTCAGTGGTTGTCCCGTTGGTTTTCTTTTCAATTTCTTCCGCTGTTGCTTCTATGTCTGACGGCCGACGTTTGGGCCGTATCCTGGGTTGGATGATGGTGGTCTTTACGGCAACCGGCGCTATTGCCTCCTTAATTATGATTTTTGCGGTTCAGAGTTTTCCACCAGCAGCGGGGGTGAATATTCCATTGGTCAGCCCGCCTCATATTGAGCACGCCTCGTGGGCTGATCAGTTGGTGCGAACGTTCACGGTGTCTGATTTTTCGGAGTTATTGACTAAGAAGAACATGATGGCTCTGATCATTTTTGCCCTGCTCATTGGATTGGGCTGCTTACTGGTGGGGGAGAAGGCCAAGGCGTTTACCAACTTTCTTCTCGCGGGTAATGAAGTCTTCGGCAAAGTCATCAATTTGATTATGCTGTATGCCCCCATTGGCTTAGGGGCTTATTTTGCCTACTTGGTGGGGGTGTTTGGCCCGGACCTGCTGGGGACGTATGTGCGGGCCATGAGCGTTTATTATCCGGTGGCCATTTTGTATTTTTTTATCTTTTTCTCATTGTATGCTTTCCTCGCCGGAGGTGTTTGGGGCATCCGGACATTTTGGCGCAATATTGTGCCGGTGTCATTGACCGCCCTGGGAACGTGCAGCAGTGTGGCCTCCATCCCTGTCAATCTTGAGGCGGCAAGAAATATCGGCGTGCCCAAAGACATCCGCGAAATCGTCATTCCCATCGGCGCCACTATCCACATGGATGGGTCCTGTTTGTCCGCGGTTATTAAAATCGCTCTATTGTTCGGACTCTACAATATGGATTTTAGCGGGCCTGGCGTCATTTTGACGGCGGTGGGTATTGCCTTGCTCAGTGGGACAGTCATGAGCGGGATTCCGGGCGGAGGATTCTTAGGGGAACTCATGATTGTGACCATGTATGGGTTTCCGATGGAGGCGTTGCCGATCATCTCCATGATCGGCACTTTAGTCGACCCGCCGGCCACCATGGTCAATTCGGTGGGGGATAATGTGGCTAGCATCATGGTGGCACGTGTCATTGGCGGCCGCAAGTGGATGAATGTCCGCGAATAAATATTTTTTCCTCGTCCTCGCAGTTATCGTAGGAGGTTGCGCCACGTCCAGACCAGCGGCACTGGAGCGCACGCCGCCGGGTTCCCGTCAGGCAATTATTGTGGAGGCGAATCCTCATCACAAAACCCGCGCGCACCTCAGTTTTTGGGAAAAGCACGGGAACGCATGGCAGAAAATTTACGCTTCCCCGGCCATGATTGGTCGTCAGGGGATGGCCGCAGGAGGCGCAAAAAAAGAAGGGGATGGCAAAACCCCGTCGGGTGTATACAATTTGACTTCTGCTTTTGGTTATTATCCGGCTGTCAAGACCGGATTGCCGTATCAGCAAACTCACGCCGATGATTTTTGGGTGGATGATGTCGACTCTGATCAATACAATCAATGGGTCAAAGGCGTGCCGAATGGCACGCCGAATGGCACGCCGAGGGCAAAATCGTACGAAACCCTGTTGCGCCAGGATCATTTATACAAACTTGCGGTGGTGATCGACTATAATATGGACCCGGTGGTGCCGGGGGCGGGGAGCGCGATTTTTATGCACATCTGGCGCCGTTGGGATCATGCCACCGCCGGCTGCGTGGCCTTGTCCGAAAGAAATTTACGCAGAATTCTAAAACGCCTAGATCAAAAGAGCAAGCCGGTCATACTGCTGGAAGAGAAAAGCTATGGACCTTGATACCGCAGCCCAAATGAACCAGGTTCTCAATGCCATGGGCATGACCAACAGCATGAGTGGAGGGTTAAACTGGCCCAGCATCATTGCCAATGTCATTGTTAGCAGCATTGGCTTTGTGGCGTTTATCTATGGTAAGAAGAACAAGAGCCTCAAACCCCTGGGCATCGGTGTGGTTCTCATGGCGTATCCTTATTTTATCCCCAGTACCCTTGGCATTTATGCCATCGGCATTGGTTTGTGCGCGGTGCTGTATTTTTGGCGTGATTGATACTAAAATACTGTATGACTCCAAAACGTTTTGCCATTATTCTCGCCGGCTGCGGCAACAAAGATGGGGCTGAAATCCACGAGTCCGTGCTGACGCTTTTGGCCATTGACAAAGCCGGGCATCAGTATCAGTGCTTCGCCCCGGACATCACCCAACACCGGGTGCTCAATTTTTTGACCAATGCGGAGCTTAAAGAAAAACGCAATGTGCTCATCGAGGCCGCCCGCATAGCCCGTAGCAATATCAAGCCATTGTCGCAGTACCAGGCAGCGGATTTTGATTACTTGGTTTTGCCCGGTGGGGGAGGGGTGGCGTATAACTTGTGTTCGTATGCGTTAGACGGGACCAATATGAACCTCAACCCTGACGTCGAAGCTGCGGTCCGCTCCACCCACAAAGCCGGCAAACCTATAGGCGCCTTGTGCATTGCTCCAGTCATAATCGGAAAACTTATCCCCGGCGTTGAGATTACCTTTGGCCAGGATGAGAAAGCCAATGCGGCCTTTGGCACGTTAGGGGTCAAAACCACCAATGCGTCCGCCCGAGACATTGTTATAGATCACAAGAACAAAGTAGTCAGCACACCCTGCTACATGTTAGACGCCCGCATCAGCGAGCTGGCGGAAGGCATCGAAAAGCTGATCTTGGCCCTACTGAAGTTTTAATTCGCGGTTTAATTCGGTGCCGCCCGCTGTAACCCGCATTCATCTGAATTGACTAATCCCTTCGTCAGCACTATAATGCCTTCTCAATTAAGGAGTTGGTTATGCCTAAAACCATGTTCGCAAAAATCTGGGAAGACCATTTGGTGCGGGATTCCGAAGGGGATACCTCGATTCTCTATGTCGATCTGCACTTGGTGCATGAGGTGACCTCGCCTCAGGCTTTTGCCGGCTTACGGGAGACGAAACGGCCGGTGCGCCAGCCTAAGTGCACATTTGCCACCATGGACCATAATGTGTCCACAAAGACCAAAGACATCACCAAAGTGGAAGCGACTTCCCGTTTGCAAATGGAAACTTTGTCCAAGAATTGCAAAGATTTTGGGATCAAGCTTTATGACTTTGCCGATGAAGACCAAGGGATTGTGCATGTCATCGGCCCGGAGCAGGGCTTGACCCTGCCGGGGATGACCATTGTGTGTGGGGATTCGCACACCGCCACCCATGGGGCTTTTGGAGCTCTGGCATTTGGCATTGGCACCTCGGAAGTCGAGCACGTCCTGGCCACGCAGACGTTGCAGCAAAACCGGCCCAAGACCATGTTAATTTGCATAGACGGCAAATTGACGGCGGGGGTGACCTCCAAAGACATTATTTTGTATATTATTGGGAAAGTCGGCACCGCCGGCGGCACTGGGTATGTGATCGAATACGGGGGATCCACAATCAGAGATTTGTCCATGGAGGCCCGGATGACCATTTGCAACATGTCGATTGAAGCCGGAGCGCGGGCCGGGATGATCGCGCCGGATGATACGACCTATACGTATATTCAGGGACGGGATTTTGCCCCTAAGGGCGCGGACTGGGACAAAGCCATGGCTTTTTGGAAAACTTTGCCCAGCGATTCCGATGCTAAATTTGATAAGGTGCTTAAGATAAAAGCCGAGGACATCAAACCGCAGGTGACCTGGGGGACCAGCCCGGGACAGGTGACGTCCATTGACGGAGAAGTCCCGCACCCGGATAGTTTTAAGAATCCGGTAGACCGCACCGCTGCCCGCAATGCATTGGCTTATATGGACCTTAAACCCGGCACCAAAATGTCGGACATAAAAATTGAGAAGGTGTTTATCGGTTCCTGCACCAATGGCCGTATTGAAGATTTGCGCCATGCCGCACAAATTGTGGCTGGGAAAAGAGTAGCGCCAGGAGTCAATGCCATCGTGGTGCCAGGATCCGGCCGGGTCCGTCGGCAAGCGGTCAAAGAAGGGCTAGATAAAATTTTTGTGGATGCCGGTTTTGAGTGGCGTTACGCCGGCTGCTCAATGTGTTTAGGCATGAACGACGATCAGTTGAAAAAAGGCGAACGCTGCGCCTCATCTAGCAATCGCAACTTCGAAGGCCGTCAGGGTCCCGGCGGTCGCACCCATTTGATGAGCCCCGAAATGGCCGCCGTCGCGGCCTTGACCGGCAAAATCACCGACATTCGAAAATGGGGCCAGCCCCCTATTTAGCTATGGCCCCATTTAACTCACATACTGGAATCGTGGCCCCACTCGACCGAGTCAATATCGACACCGACGCCATTATTCCCAAGCAATTTTTGCGCAAAATCGAGCGTTCTGGCTTTGGCCGCCATCTATTTCACGAATGGCGTTACTTGGATTATGAAGGCACCCAGGAGAACCCAGTTTTTGTCTTAAACCAAGAGCCCTATCGCAAGGCCACGGTTTTACTCACCCGGGATAATTTTGGCTGCGGCTCCAGCCGGGAGCACGCGCCCTGGGCTTTGGCGGACTTTGGTTTTAGAGTCATCATTGCGCCGAGCTTTGCCGATATTTTTTATAATAATTGCGTTAAAAACGGCATCTTGGCAGTGCAATTAAAATCGGCAGAAGTAGAAGAATTATTCCAGTATGTAGCCAAGGGCAAGGACGGCAGCATTACTGCAGATTTGCCATCGCAGACCGTTAAAGCAGCTAATAAAGAATACAGATTCAAAATCAGCCCCTTTAATAAGGAATGTTTGATCAAAGGCTTGGACGGCATTGGCTGGACCTTGCAATTCAACGACCGCATTGGACAGTATGAAGAAAAAATTAAAGCTCAAAAGCCTTGGTTGATCCGAAAATAATTATCTATGAACAACATTCGTAAATATTCCTCCCTAGTCACCGACGGTTACGACCGGGCGCCGTCGCGGGCCATGCTGCGGGCGGTTGGTTTCAAAGACGAGGATTTTAAAAAACCGCAAATCGGCGTTGCCTCGACTTGGGCGGAGGTGACTCCCTGCAACATCCATATCAATGAATTGGCCAAACATGCGGCCTCAGGCGTCAACGGTGCGGGAGGGAAGGCCGTGACGTTTAACACCATCACGGTCTCCGATGGCATCTCCATGGGTTCGGAAGGTATGAAATATTCGCTGGTCTCCCGCGAGGTGATTGCTGATTCGATTGAGACCGTGGTGGGGTGCGAAGGTTTCGATGGGTTTGTGGCCATCGGTGGGTGCGATAAAAACATGCCAGGGTCACTGATGGCCATGGCCCGGCTTAACCGTCCGTCGGTGTTTGTATATGGCGGAACAATTATGCCCGGTTGTTATAAAGGTAAGAATGCCGACATTGTTTCGGTGTTTGAAGCCGTGGGCCAATTTGCCGCGCATAAGATTAGTGAAGAGGAACTCAAAGGGGTGGAAACGTGTGCCATCCCTGGGCCGGGATCTTGCGGCGGCATGTATACGGCGAACACCATGGCCTCAGCTATCGAAGCGTTGGGGATGAGCTTGCCCAATAGTTCGGCGCAAGCGGCGATTTCCAAAGAAAAGGAAGTGGATTGCCGTCGGGCGGGTGAAGCCGTTCTACATTTACTTAAAAGCGGCATTTGCCCTCGGGACATCATGACTAAAAGAGCTTTTGAGAATGCGATTACAGTCTTAACCGCCCTAGGCGGCTCGACCAATGCGGTGCTGCATTTGCCGGCCATGGCCCATGCTGCCGGCATCAAATTAGGCATTGATGATTTTACCCGCGTCGGCAGACGGGTGCCGGTGCTGGCGGACTTAAAACCCTCCGGCCGATTTGTGATGGCGGAGCTGGTGGCGATTGGCGGCATTGTGCCTTTGATGAAAATGCTTTTGGACAAAGGCCTTTTGCATGGCGATTGCCTGACCGTCACCGGAAAGACGATCAAAGAAAATTTGAAAGATGCCAAACCCTATCCCGCTGGTCAGGAGATCATCCGTTCGTTTGACAGTCCGATCAAAAAAGAAGGGCATTTGGTCATTTTGTATGGGAACCTCGCCGCCGAAGGCGCGGTGGCAAAGATCACCGGCAAAGAGGGGATGTCTTTTTCCGGCAAAGCCAAAGTGTTTGATTCAGAGGAAAGCGCGCTCAAGGCCATTTTGAGCGATAAAATTAAAAAAGGCGATGTCATTGTCATTCGCTACGAGGGGCCGCGGGGAGGCCCGGGCATGCGCGAAATGCTCTCGCCCACTTCGGCGATTATGGGGCGAGGTTTAGGCAAAGACGTGGCCTTGATTACCGACGGACGTTTCTCCGGCGGCAGCCATGGGTTTGTGGTGGGGCACATCACCCCGGAGGCGTATACCGGCGGGGCATTGGCCATCGTCAACAATGGCGACACCATCACCATCGATGCGTCCAAGCGCCAAATTAATTTAGGATTATCGGCCGCGGAAATCAAACGCCGTTTGAAAAAATGGACAGCCCCGAAACCCAAATATACCCGCGGCGTTTTGGCGAAATATGCTAAACTGGTCAGCAGTGCATCGGAAGGCGCGGTAACAGATTAATCCTTGATACGTGAGGTCCTATGGCAGGCAACAGTTTCGGGATTCTTTTTCGAATAACGACTTTTGGTGAAAGCCATGGCCCGGCGATCGGAGTGGTCATCGACGGAGTTCCGCCGAATTTAGCTTTAAGCGAAGCGGATATCCAGCCCGAGCTTGACCGCCGCAAACCCGGCCAGAGCAAAATCACCACTCAACGTAAGGAAACTGACAAAGCGGAAATCCTTTCCGGCGTTTTTGAAGGCAAAACCACCGGTGCCCCCGTCGCCATTGTCATCCGCAACGAGGACGTGCGCTCCCAAGATTACGAAAACATCAAGAATGTTTTTCGCCCCGGCCACGCCGATTTTACCTATTTGGCAAAGTATGGCATCCGGGACTACCGCGGCGGCGGGCGTTCCTCCGGCCGCGAAACAGCTTGCCGGGTGGCTGCCGGGGCAATTGCCAAAAAAATTCTCGCCAAACAAAAAATCAGAATCATCGTCTATACTTTGGCCGTAGGTGATATCTACGCCAAGAAAATTGATTACAGCGCGATTGAGCAAAATATGGTGCGTACCGCGGATGCGGCAGTGGCTGAAAAAATGATCGCCAAGATTGAAGAAGTGCGCAAAAACGGCGATTCCATCGGCGGCATTTTGCAATGCGAAATCAAGGGGATACCGGCTGGTTTAGGCGATCCCAGTTTTGACAAGCTCAACGCGCGTCTGGCCCAGGCCTTAATGTCGATTGCAACGGTCAAAGGCATTGAATTCGGCGAAGGGTTTGGTGCCGCCAACATGTTGGGCTCCCAGCACAACGATCCATTTGTGCTCAAAGGCGGCAAAGCCGGCGTCAAAACCAATCACGCCGGCGGCATTTTAGGCGGCATCTCGACCGGCGAAGACATCAACATTCGCCTGGCTTTAAAACCACCGTCGTCGATTGCCCAGAAACAGCAGACCCTCAATGAAGATTTGGAAATTGTGGAGACCCAGGTGAAGGGGCGCCACGATCCTTGCCTTTGCCCGCGCGTGGTCCCGGTTGCCGAAGCCATGATTGCCTTGACTCTCGTTGATTGCCTGATGATCCAAAACTCCCTTGTCCCGTAACGATACCCAAAAAGTCATTCTAATTACCGGCACCTCCAGCGGCTTTGGCTTGCTGGCCGCGGCGCGTTTGTCGGCACAAGGGCATTTTGTTTATGCCACCATGCGCGACTTAAAGAAACAGCAGCCGCTGCTCGATGAGGTCGCCCGGCGCGGCGGCCAGGTGGAAGTGCGGGCATTGGATGTCACGCAACCCGCCACTATCGCTAAGGTTCTCGAGGACATAAAAACTCGCCATGGCCATCTGGACGTGGTCGTCAATAATGCCGGATACGGGCTGGGCGGCTTTTTTGAGGATTTGACTGATGAGGAGATCCGTCGGCAAATGGAGGTCAATTTTTTTGGGGTGCAAAATGTTTGCCGGCAGGTGGTGCCGCTCATGCGCCAGCGGCGCAAAGGTCACATCATCAATATCTCCAGCATCGCGGGCGTGACCGCCACGGCGTGTTTGGGGGCGTATAATGCCAGCAAGTGGGCCTTGGAAGGTTTTTCAGAGAGTTTGTTTTATGAGGTAAGCCAGTTTGGTGTCAAGGTGGTTTTAGTCGAGCCGGGGAGTTATCCCACCAGGATTTTTACCGACAATGCCTGTTACGGAAAAAACTATCACGACCCGCAGAGTCCCTACTATACCTATAGCCAACGTTTAAAAAAACTTGTGCACGATCACGTTCAAAAATCTAAAAAAGATCCCGAAGATGTGGCGCGCTTGATTGAGCGCATCATTGCCACTCCAAACCCCAAGCTGCGTTATATTTCCGATTTTTCCTCGCGGGTGCGGGTAATGATTGGTCACGTTTTGCCGCCGGAACTGTATGAATTTATTTTTCGAAAGGTGGTTTATGGAAACAAACCCAACGCCGTATAAGCGGCAAATTTTTGTCTGCACCAATGATGCCAAGGGGGAGAAGGCCTCCTGCGGCGACCACAAGGGCGAAGAGGTATTCCGCCAATTGCGCGAAATCGCCAAAGCCCGCAAACTCCATCCCATGATCCGGGTGGCCCAAGCCAAATGTTTAGGCCAATGTGCCACGGGCGTAAACATTATGATCTATCCGGAAAATATCTGGCACCGCGGGGTGCGGTTGGAGGATGTGCCAACCTTAGCGGACCGCTACATCAACACATAAATGCAAAACAAAACATGTACAGTCCTGGTGCTCATCGCGCTGACGTTGTCCTTATTTATGACGTGTTATTTTATAGAAGTCTTTACTTTAGGGGACAATAAACCGTTTACCATGCTGGTTGGTTTTTTTGAGCGAATGATGCCGTCAAACAAAACGCTTCAAAGAGTAATGGTTAGGAGTTCAACCACTGAATCGCTGTATTCCCTCAAGTTTCACCCATTGGTATTTTCGATCGGTTTTCCTTCTCATGTCTATGTCAAACGTAACTGGAGTGCTATTCGATGGGATCAGGATGATCGGTATACCCGGGTGCATGCTGATTATTATGAAGCCAAGAAGGAAAAGAGAAAGATGAATTGGCATGAGTTTATCAATGGACTCTGAATGTTTTGTAATTCGGGTTACAGTGGGTGGCACGGAATTGAAAAAACCTCACAGATGTATTGATTTTTCCTCCCCGCCTGTCTATACTTAAACCTAAGTATTCATAACTTTATTATTTTCATACTTTTGCATCCATTCGTCTATCTACGAGAGGTGTAAGCCATGAGCATGTACGACAAAAACATCAGCCAGGAAAAACTAAAGAGCCTTGAATTTGCCGAAGCTGCCCGTGAACAAGAATGGAAATCCCCGAGTTTCGCCCTGCAATTATTCCATGGTAATCCCGACTTCCGGTTGATCTATCCTTTTCCAGCTCAGTCTGCCGAGGAAAAGAGGGCCGGCGATGAGTACATGGTCAAAATAGAAAAATTTTTACGGGAGAACTTAAATCCCGATGAGGTGGACCGCACCTGCCTTATTCCCGACACGGTCATGAAAGGCTTAGCAGAACTCGGGGCCTTTGCTTTAAAAATCCCCACCGAATACGGCGGCAAAGGGTTTTCGCAATACAATTACAACCGCATCATGCATTTGGTTTCCAGTTACTGCGGATCCACTGCGGTTTTGCTCTCCGCCCATCAAAGCATCGGCGTTCCCCAGCCACTCAAACTTTTCGGCACGCCGGAACAGAAGAAAAAATATTTGCCCATGTTTGCCAAGGGTGCGGTCTCCGCATTTGCCTTAACTGAGCCCACCGTCGGCTCGGACCCCAGGAATATGAAGACCATGGCGGTGCCGACGGCCGACGGGAAACATTTTATCATCAACGGCGAAAAACTCTGGTGCACCAACGGCATGATCGCCGACGTCTTGGTGGTCATGGCCGTCACGCCGCCCAAAGTCGTCAAGGGCCGGGAAATCAAGCAGATCACCGCGTTTATTGTCGAGGCCAATACCCCCGGCATTCAAAAAGTGCACCGCTGCCATTTCATGGGCTTGCACGGCATACAAAACGGCCTGCTGCATTTTACAAATGTGAAAGTCCCGCGCGAGAACATTATTTTAGGCGAAGGGGAAGGCCTGAAGCTCGCCCTCATGACACTTAACACCGGCCGTTTGACGTTGCCGGCCGCTTCGGTCGGCATCGGCAAATGGTGTTTGAATGTGGCCAGGCAATGGTCCAATAAGCGCCATCAATGGGGCAGTGCCATTGGCGAGCATGAGGCCATTGCGTTAAAGCTCAATTATATTGCCAGCCACACTTTTGCCATGGACGCGGTGACTTGGTTATGTTCTGCCATGGCTGATGACCATACCCGCGACATCCGCCTGGAGGCGGCCATTGCCAAGTATTTTTGTACCGAAGTGTCCTGGACAGTCACGGATGAGACCTTACAAATTAGAGGCGGCAGCGGCTATGAAAGCGCCTCGTCGCTGGCCAAACGTGGGGTGGATTATTGGCCGGTGGAGCGCGTCCTGCGCGATGTGCGCATCAACCGTATCATCGAGGGCACCAGCGAAATCATGCATTTGTTCATTGCCCGGGAAGCCCTGGACCCGCATTTATCCAAGATCAAACCACTGATCAGCGGCCGGGTGCCTTTACCCGCCAAACTGGCTGCTGCTTTTAAAATGTTTTCCTACTATGCGTTATGGTATCCCAAGTTGTGGCTGCCGCCGCTGACCGCCGGTGCTTCCGCCAACCTGGTGCATCCTCTCAATAACCATATGATGTACGCGCAACTCGCCAGCAAGCGCTTGGCCCGTTACACTTTTCATCAAATGGTGCAATATCAGCAAAAATTGGAAAGCAAACAAAGCATATTAAGCCGGGTGGTTGACATCGGTACGGAATTATTCGCCATTGCCTGCACCTGCACGTATGCCGATCATTTGGTCAAGAAGGGCCAGACCAATGCGGTGGAGCTGGCGGATAATTTCTGTCTGGACGCCCGCCAACGCATCGATGCTCATTTTAGAGGGGGCGCCGCCAACCATGACCGCCAATATTTAAAGACCGCCAAGAAAATTTTGTCGAATGAATTTGAATGGCTGGAGAACGAAATCATCAAATGACCGCTTTACCGTCGTACTTAAATAAACTATCCATCCTCAAGCAAATCCCTGTATTTGAAGGCCTCAATTGGTTTGAATTCAATCGCGTGGCCCGTCGATCAACACTGGTCGAGTTCAATAAGGGCGATTCTATTTGCAAACAAGGCAACCCCGCCGACGGGTTTTACGCGTTGGTGTCCGGCCGCATTCAGGCGTTCACCTTAAGCGCCATGGGCCACAAGGAGGAAACCGATCTCATTCTGCGCGGCATGCATTTTGGCGTCATCTCTGCTCTGACCGGCGAGACCCATTCCCATTCCTATGAGGCCTTAAACGACTGCGTGGTGGTAAAGATCAGCAAGGATGATTTCGCCCAGCTGCTTAAATCTACCCCCAAAATGGCAGTGGCCTTGAGCCAGACGTTATCGCAGCGCATCCGCAAACATGTCACCCGCAACAGAGACACTCAAGAAAGCACCATCATCGCCGTGTATGCCCCCCTGAAAGGTTCCGGCAGTTCCACCTATGCCGCCAATTTGGCCCTGCATTTACGGGAGCAGAGCGGTAAAAAAGTTTTGCTTTTGAGTTTGTCGTCGGATAACAATGATCAGCGCATCAATTTGGCGGACATTGTTTACGATCATCATAAAATTTTGCAAAGCATCACCAAGGGCAAGCTGGCGGTAGACGTGCTCAGCGTGAAATTTAGCGGCGCTAACGCCTCGGTGCTGAATCGCATCAGCCAGTTCGTCAGCGCGCCGGTCAATGACTATAATTTTATCATCCTGGACCTGCCGAACGAAATGGACGATGTGGTCATGAAGACTCTGACTCAGTCGGACATCATCCATCTGGTGACGCTCGACCGCACTAAAGATTTGGAAATGACCCGCATGGTCATTGACCGTTTGATTGGTGCGCTGAAAGATAAATTTCACTCCGACACCATCCAGGTCATTATCAGCGGCATCGACCCCGAGCGCCAGCCCATGACCGGCGAAGAGATCAAGAAGATCCTCAACTACGATGTCTTTTTGGTGCTGCCGCATTTAAAAAAGGAAGAGTTTCAATTCATTAAAGTGGATGCGGGCTGCACGGTAATTGAAGTGTCGACGGATACCGAGTATGCCCGCGTCATCCATCGCCTGTCCCGGCGCATCAGCGAAGTCATGGTCGGCGTGGTCTTAGGCGGCGGCGCGGCCTTAGGTTTGGCACACATCGGCGTGATCCGGGTGTTGGAGAGGGAGGGGATCCCGGTGGATATTGTGGTCGGCAGCAGCATGGGGGCGCTCATCGGCAGCATCTGGTCGATCGGTAACAACGCCGAGGAGTTAGAAAAATATGGCCGCGAGTTCGAGCAGCTGTCGGGCTCCATTAAGCTTTTTGACCCGCCGGTGCATCGGAGTCTTTATTTATTTCCCATCGTGATTTTATTTATCCTCTTTGGCCATTATTTCTTGAGTTTGTTTGTTATTTTATCGCTGATTCCTCTCATTTTTATCCCTATCGCCGGGCTGCTGGAGGGCAACGCGATTAGCCGCTGGTTGAGGGGGAAATTGCATCAAAAAACATTCCATGACACCAAAATTCCGTTACGTGTGGTGGCCTATGACTTGCTGCGCCGTCAAGAGATTGTGATAGATCGAGGAAGTTTGGTGGATGCGGTGCGCAAAAGCGTGGCCATTCCCGGTGTTATCAAGCCGGTCATGGAAAACGACCAGATGATCATTGACGGTGGTGTGCTCAATCCGCTGCCCACCAATGTTTTGGTTGCCATGGGGGTCAAGAAAATCATTGCGGTTAACGTGCTGCAATCGCCGCAGGAGGTGGTCCACAACCGGGAGCAGGAGTTGGAAAACTTCCAGAAGCTTTTGGCCATATCGTTTGTCAAACATCCGTTTCAATACATCGCGTTTCGTTTAGGAAATTTCTTAGGCAAAGGATTTAATCCTAATATTGCCGATATCATTGTGCGGACCTTGCAGGCGAGTGAATATATTCTGGCGGAAGCCAGCGCTAAACAAGCCGATGTGTTGATCCAGCCGGATTTGCGGGGGATCAATTGGTTTGAACTTTATCAAGTCAATAAACTCATCAAGCGCGGCGAAGATGCCGCCCTCAAAGCCCTTCCCGCCATTAAGGCCTTAGTCGCAAGATAAGTAGGAACACTCTCCATCTTTTTTGTCGGTTTTTTTTAATAGGGCGTTGAACCTACTTATTGCTATAATATCGCCCATGCCGGTGCTTAAGGTAGGATCCCGTCCCAGCAAACTTGCGCGTACACAGGTCCAGGAGGTTTTGTGTCTCCTGGGCCAGCCTATCGATTACGAGCTAAAAATCTTTAAGACGCGGGGGGACATAGACAAAGCCACCCCTTTGACGGCACAGCCGGCAGATGATTTTTTTACCGATGCCCTTGATGCGGCCTTGCTCAAAAATGAAATCGACATCGCGGTGCACAGCGTCAAGGATGTTCCTAAAATTTTGCCCCCTGGGCTAGACATTTTTGCCTTAACCGCCCCCTTAGACGACACTGATGCCTGGGTGGGGCCGTTATCCTGGTCCGATTTGCCCGCCGGGGCCAAGGTTGGCACCAGCAGCCTATTGCGGCAAACGCAGGTGAAGGCATTGAGGGATGATCTTCAAATTGTGGATATCCGGGGCACCATCGAAGAGCGCCTCAAACTGGTGGACAAAAAACAGGTGGACGGAATCATTGTGGCCTCCTGTGCCCTTAAGCGCCTGGGCATGGCCGACGCCATCCGTGACGTCTTGCCTTGGGAGGGCACGCCTTTGCAGGGGCAATTGGCGGTGGTAGGCCGGACCAAGGATTTTGAGATCAAAGAAATATTTAAGAAAATCGACGTCCGCCGCACTTACGGCAGGGTCACGCTGGTGGGAGCCGGCCCCGGCGATCCGGAGCTTATCACCCTCAAGGCCGTCAATGCCCTGGGCAAGGCCGATTGCGTTTTTTATGATTATCTCGTCGACGCACACTTGTTGTCTTATGCGCCGCGGGCAGAGCACGTCTACGCGGGCAAACGCAAGGGGGAGCATAGCCTGGCACAGGAAGAACTATCCCGCATGCTAAAGAACAAAGCTATGGAGGGCAGGGAGGTGGTGCGTTTAAAAGGCGGCGATCCGCTGATCTTTGGCCGGGGGGCGGATGAAATTGAGTATTTGACCAGCTACCACATCGAGGTGGACATTGTCCCCGGTTTAAGCTCGGCCACCGGGATCCCATCGTATTTGGGCGTACCGTTGACCGCGCGGGGAAGATCCTCGTCGGTCGCATTTATCAGCGCTCACCAGGAAGATGAGAAAAATGAGTCACTGCCGCTGCTCATCCCCACAGCAGACTCGTTGGTCTTTTTAATGGGCTTGACTAAGCTCGCGGCAATTGTGGCGGCCTTAAAAGCTAAAGGCTTAAGCGATGCGACGCCGGTCTTGATTGTTTCCCGAGGCACCCGCTTGGACGAGCAGATTGTGCATGGCGATTTGAACACCATTGAATTTCTTTGCCATGAGGCCGACCTTAAACCTCCAGCTTTGATTATTGTAGGCAAGACCACGCAGTTTTATCGCCGCCATCGGCAAAAGACTTATCTGCATTGCGGCACCCATCCTCAACTCTATCATCATTTGGGCCGCGTCATTGCTTGGCCCATGATCGACATTAAACCCATTGAGCTTAAGGCCGACGACCGCCAAAAATTGGCCCGGGACTTTGATGCCGCTGATCTGGTGGTCTTAACCAGCCCCGCGGGGGTGCGGCATTTTATGCCCGTCATCTTAAAACTCAAATCCCTGCTGCCGGCCAACAAGATTTTTGCGGTCATCGGCAGGCAGACCGCCCGGGAATTAGAAATATTCGGTGGCCATGCGCACATCATTTCTTATGAGGAAACGGCCCAGGGCTTGTTTGACACCTTAAGCGCCATTATGCCTTTGCGGGGCAAGAAAATTTTGTTGCCACGGTCAGCCTTGCCTAACCCGTTTTTGAGAAAAAACTTGGAACACCAAGGAGCGCTGGTGACCGAATGGGCGGTTTATGATAATATAAAACCTCCTCGGCGCAATTTGCCGGATGCCGGGGTTGACGGGGTCATTTTCACCAGCCCCTCAACGGTCAAAAATTTTTTGCAGGACTATCACCGGGTCCCGGCCCCTTGGACAATTTTGGCGAAGGGACCGGTGACCCAGGCGGCCTTGAAGGAGGCAGGATATGACAGCAAAATCATTTATGCTTAATCGCCATCGCCGGTTGCGTTCCTCGAAGACCCTTAGAGATTTTGTGCGCGAGACCCGTTTGCATCCCGATAATCTTCTGCAGCCATTTTTTGTCATCGAAGGCCACAATAAAAGACAGGCCATCCATGCCATGCCGGGCATTGCCCGTTTGTCCGTCGATGTGCTGCTCAAAGACATGGAAATGTTTGTGCGCTCCGGCGGCAGGGGCGGGGTCATTTTTGGGATGAGCAACCATAAAGATAACAGCGGCCAGCAGGCCTATTCTGCCAAAGGCATTGTGCCCGCGGCCATTAAGGCCATCAAGAAAAATTTTCCGGAGTTTTTGCTCGTTAGCGATGTGTGCTTATGCGCCCATCTTAAACACGGCCATTGCGGCATTGTGCGTGGAGGCAAAATTGACAATGATGCGACCCTGCCTGTCTTGGCCGAGGTCGCCTTGAGCCATGCCCAGGCCGGCGCGGACTTAGTCGCTCCATCGGACATGATGGACTTTCGGGTGGGCGTCATCCGCCAGGCCCTGGATAAAAACGGCTTTTTGGAAACCGGCCTTTTATCGTACGCGGTCAAGTATGTCTCCTCTTTTTATGGGCCTTTTCGAGAAGCGGCGCATTCAACGCCGGCCTTCGGCGACCGCAAGACCTATCAGATGGATCCGGGAAATGCCCGGGAGGCCTTGAAAGAAGCCCGGGCTGATGTGGCGGAAGGGGCTGATATTGTGATGGTCAAACCTGCCACGGCATATTTGGATATTGTGTCCATGCTGCGACAAGATTTAACCGTACCCATTGCGGCTTTTCATGTCAGCGGCGAATACAGCATGATCAAAGCCGCGGCCCAGCAAGGGTGGGTGGATGAGAAAGCCATGGTGCTAGAGACCCTGCTATGCATCAAACGCGCCGGGGCTGATTTGATCATCACCTATCATGCCCAAGACATACTTAAATGGAAGCTGTGTGGACTTAGTTAGCCAGGCAAAACAGGTATTAGTGGGTGGAGTCAGCAGCCCGGTGCGCGCCTTTAAGGCCGTCGGAGGGCGGCCGCTGATCATGGCCCGCGGCCACGGCAGCCGCATGTTTGACAGCAATGGCAAAAGTTACACCGATTACTGCCTTTCCTGGGGGGCTTTGATTTTGGGGCATGCGCATCCTGCCGTGTCCAAGGCCGCCCGCAGCACCATCTCGCTTGGCAGCAGCTTTGGCACCACCACTAAACCGGAAATCGAAATCGCCCAGGCCATCGTCAAACGAATCCCGTCCATGGACAAAGTGCGCTTCGTCAACTCCGGCACCGAGGCCACCATGAGCGCGGTGCGGTTGGCCCGCTCCTTTACCAAACGCAGTAAGGTGGTCAAATTCGACGGGTGTTACCACGGCCATGTGGATGATTTGCTGACGGTGGCCGGTTCCGGGGTGGCCGGGTTGCCGACCTCTTCATCCAAAGGCATACCACCGGAGCACGTTGGCAATACCCTCAGCCTGCCATTTAATGATGCCACTCAACTGGCCATCACGTTGGACCGTCATTGGCAGGACATTGCCTGCGTCATTGTGGAGCCGGTTCCTGGGAACATGGGGGTGGTCTTGCCATTGCCCGGTTTCTTAAAAACCTTGCGGGCGCTGACTAAAAAACTCGGCATTGTTTTGATTTTTGATGAGGTCATGACGGGATTTAGAAGCAATCCCGGTGGGGCGCAGGCGGATTTTAAGGTCGCCCCGGATTTGACCTGTTTGGGAAAAATCATCGGCGGCGGCTACCCCGTCGGGGCTTACGGCGGGAGGGCAGACATCATGCGGCATCTGGCGCCGCTGGGAGACACCTATCAGGCAGGTACTTTTTCCGGCAATCCTTTGGTCATGGCCGCAGGCCTGGCCACCTTAAAAACTCTGACGCCCGCAGTTTATAAGAAATTAAATGACCATAGCGAAGAATTTGTCAAAGCCACCAATGCCCGGCTGTCCGGCCATGAGGTCCCGGCGCGCCTGGTCAATTACCAAAGCATGGTGAGCATCCGTTTGAGCAAGGACCCGGTGCACAATTACACCCAAGCCCGGGCCGCGGCCTTCGATCCTGTGTACGCGCGGCTGTTCCATCATTTGTTACAGCAGGGTGTCTACTGGCCGCCGGCCAATTTGGAGACGTTTTTTATATCTACCCGTCATACGCCCAAAGATTTAAACCATTTGTCTTTGCAGATTCAGAAATTTTTATTACAATCGAACCTATGAGTCAAGAACAATCGCAGCGGCCCTGGGGCCGTTACCTGAAATTGTTCCAGGAACCAGGTGTGTGGGTCAAACGCATCGAGGTTAATCCCCAGGCCCGCCTGAGTCTGCAGAAACATGGCCACCGTTCAGAGAAATGGATCGTGGTCAAAGGCAGAGGTTTGGCCATTGTGGACGGCAAAGAAATTCCAGTGGCTGAAGGCAGTGTGGTGGATGTTCCTCTTGGCGCTGTGCACCGCATCGGAAATCCGCATCAAGAACCGTTGGTCTTTATTGAAGTGGCCAGCGGCAAAGAGCTCTCCGAAGACGATATCACCCGTTTGCAAGACGACTATTCCCGTTAGAGGAAGTTTTACGCTGATGGGAAGGCGGGATCTGCAGGACTTGCCGGTATTTGTTGATGGTACGCCGGGCCAATGTCAATCCTTTGGAGCGGAAATGTTCTTGGATGTCCTGGTCGGACATAGGCGTGTTTTTATCTTCCTGCGCAATTAAACCCTGGATTTCTTCTTTGATGCTGTAATTGGCATTGGAGAAGAAAAATTTAAACGCCAGCAGCCCCACCGGAGAATCCATATATTTTCGGCTGATGGCTCGGGATATGGTGGATTCATTGCGGCCCAGGTGTGTGGCCACATCTTTTAACGTCATGGGGGCAATCTCCGTCCCCGTCCCTTCTAAAAAAGTTTTTTGATGCTCTGCAATATACCGGGCGATGGAAAGCAGGGTTTGGCCGCGCTGTTGCACGCTTTTGATAAAATGCATCGCGTTGGTCAATTTTTCCCGCACAAAATCTTTTTCCGGTTGCGACATGCCGGGTTTTTTAAGCAAATCGCAAT
Source organism: Candidatus Omnitrophota bacterium (assembly GCA_021731625.1). GTDB lineage: Bacteria > Omnitrophota > Gorgyraeia > Zapsychrales > Fredricksoniimonadaceae > JAKFXC01. The sequence continues at coordinate 10,427 of JAKFXC010000013.1, read as the reverse complement.
AAAATTGATTGATCCTAAGCAGGGGAGCGCCATTGCGGTTAAGCTCAATGCTAAAATCTCCGGCAGGGTTTTTTTGAATGAACACATCCGGCTGCACATAAACGATGTCGCCGTTGTTTTGCCAATGGCGGGCTGGGTAAGGGTTAAGCTTGGAAATCAGATTGGCTGCCGCCTGCACATCCTCCAAGGCGATTTTGAGTTTTTTGGCCAGGTGAGCATATTTTTTGTGCGCCAAATCTTCGAAATGGCCCACAATCAGCTGCACCGCTAAAGCCGTGGTGGGATGATTCTGCATGCTCAGTTGAATAATCAGGCATTCTTTAAGGTCACGCGCGGCCACGCCAACCGGGTCAAAATGCTGGACTGCCTTTAAAACCTCTTCCACCAGAGCTAGATTCGCCACTTTTAGGGAAGCAGCGATTTCATTGACCCCCATGGACAAATACCCATCCTGGTCCATATTTCCTATAATACATTCCCCTATGGCCCGTTCTTGCGGCTGGGACATTTCCAAATACAATTGTTGCACCAAATAATCGGTTAAGGTGGGGCGATGCACCAGAAGCGGGGCCATATCGGGATCATCCTCATCCGGCAGAGAGCCTGACAAAGGAGCCGAGGTCCGGTAGAGGTCAATTTTAAGTTTATGAGAGTTGATTTCCGCTTCCAGCAGAGGATTGTCTTGGATTTCTTGTTCAATGGCGCTCACCAATTCGAAATGCGGCAGCAGCAGAATCCCTATGGATTCCTGCATGAGGGGGGCCAGGACTTGTTTTTGGGCAGTTATGTGGGAAGCGTGTAAATACATGCAAGAAGTATACCATATTATAGTATTAGTGCCATTTGGACGGCCAGGGGTAGTTTGTCCATGGTTGTCCTAGACACAGGTGTATCATCTTTTATACACTTAGTCAGCTACGGTTAACGGTTGCGCCGGAATATTTGTTAGGATATTTATTATAACATACTGGTATTTATTGAGTTACGGACTACAAAGAAAGGGTTTGCCATTTTTTTATAAAGATGGCATAATATTTGCTCATTTGAAGGTATAGTCAGAATGGCAATATGACTACAACTTAAGGGGTTCCCACATATGATTGACAAAAATACGTCGCTTCTGGACACCAGAAACCGTATGACTATTACTGAAGTCGCCCAAATTATAGGGGTCAGCGCTAAAACCATTGCCCGTTGGGAGAAATCGGGCAAAACCCGTAGAGCCAAACGCGATTGGCGTGGCTGGCGGGTCTATGACGAGCATGACCTTGCCCAAATTAAAAACTTTATTGAAACTGTCTTTGAGGTTGAGTAAACCTTAGGCAATCGTATAACCAGGAGATTACCACATGAAGAAAGAGACCCTCAAGTTAGTGTTTGTCTGGGTGGCCGCACTCTGGCTGGCCTTTCCGCTTTGCGCCCACGGTCAAAATTTCAAGTTGCTGGAGGAAACGCAAGGCACCAGGCATGCCGAAGATGTGGATGAACGCTTAAATAGCCGGGCCCAGTCCCAGGGCCCCGGAGAAGAGGCCAAGGACAAAGCCCGTGCGGCCATGACTAGCACGGAACAGGCCCCCACGTATGTGCCGGGCAAAATCTATGCTCAATCGCAAAACAGCCGTTACACGTTAGGCCCCACAGATATCATCGAAGTCATTGTCATGCGGCATCCGGAAGTCAGCGGCCTGTACACGATTAATCAGGAAGGTAAAATTCAATTCGAATTTGTGGGTGATATTGACATCGCCGGTTTCACTAAAGAAGAGGCTACAGAAGTGGTGGCTAAACGATTGGAAACCTACATCATTAGTCCTGACGTGACCATTAAGATTGCGGAATACAACAGCAAGGTGGTTTATGTGGTGGGTGAAGTGGGAGCGCCTGGCAAGATTTTCATGCGCGGGGATACCATCACGATCCGCGACGCGTTATTGTCCGCAGGGTTGCCGCAACTGACCGCTTCTACGGACAGTGCCACCATGTTCACCCCGTCCGCAGATGGCAAAGTCATTGAGAAAAAAGTCAATGTGTATGCGTTGCTCTATAAAGGGGATTTGCGGCAAAATTATGTGATGAAACCGGGCGACACGCTCTACTTGCCTGCCACCCTCTGGGCCAAGGTGGCAAGATTTCTTAACCCTGTTACCCAGCCGATCAGTCAGGCCGCCGGGACCGGATCCGCGGTGCGTGGATTTTAATCAAGCAGCCGATATAAAGGAAAAAAGGACCTATGGAATTAAATCATTCAGTACGCGCCTATTTACGGATTTTCTTTAGAAGGAAATGGCTGCTCATTATTCCGGCTTTTTTGGGCCTCATCTTTGGGTTATGCACGGCCATCATTTTGCCCCGGGAGTACAAATCATCCACGACCATTTTGGCCCAGGAAGGCAAAAGCGATAATCCATTATTTGGCAACCTGACGGTCTCGTCTTCGATGATGCAGCGGACCCAGGCCATCCGGGAGACTATTCTAAGCTGGGACAGTTTGCTCAAATTGATCGAGCGCTTGAATTTGGACCAAAAAGTCAAAAGCAATCTTGAGTTTGAGGGACTGGTGGACAAGTTGCGCAAAGACATTTTGATCAATTTACGCAACGGCAATATCATTGAGTTGTCGTACATTTCCGACAATCCGCAAAAGGCCCAGGCCGTGGTCCAGAACGTGACCGATATTTTTATCGAACGCAATGTTAGCGTGCAAAACAAAGAAACGCAAGATGCCATCAAATTCATCGAAGAGCAGCTGCATGTGTACCGCGGCAAAATCAAATCTTCCGAAATCGCTGAACTCAAAGACAAATTAAACGTTCTCCTCGTAGATTCCACCGACATGCACCCTTTGGTCAGGCAATTGAGGGAGCAGATCAACAGCAAAATGGCAGAATTGAAAAAAGAGAATTTGGACTACACCGAGGAAGCCCGTTTAAGCGCCGAGAGCACTAATCCCATGATCGATCAAATCAAGAAAACCCTCGACACCATCGCCGACAAGGCCGTGGCGTCACCCACCGCTCCGAACCCGGAAGCCAGTGAACAAGACCTCTATAAAGTCATGCTGATCGATAAGCTAGATACGGTCATGGCCCGGGATGTCGGCGTCAATAATGCCATTTACAACTCGCTCTTGCAACGCCTGGAAACCGCCAAAATCACCCAGCGCCTGCAGTCATCCAAAGAAGGCACCAAGTATGTCATCCTGGATCCTCCGCGTGTGCCACTGATGCCTACCAAACCCAATGTGGCCATGGTCGTTTTCATGGGATTGTTTTTGGGGACCGCCGCTGGTGCTGGCCTCATTTTTGTGTACGAATTCCTAGACAAATCCTTTTTGGATGTGCAGGAAGCTAGTACCTATTTAGGGGTGCCGTTGCTCGGCGCCATATCCAAAATTCATACGGAGGAGTCCATTTATGATTTTCGAGAAAAAAATAAATGGATTTTGTTTTGCATGACTTCCATCGGCATTTTACTCGTTGCGTTCACCGTGATGTTTAAAGCATTCTTTAGACCATAAAACTATGTACTATTCTTATTACGGATTCAAAGAACCGCCTTTTAACCTGACGCCCAACTCCAGGTTCTTTTTTGCCAGCAACAAACACATGGAGGCCTTAGACAGCCTGGCCTATGCCATTAACCAGCGCAAGGGCTTTATCGTGATCACCGGCGAGATTGGCTCCGGGAAGACCACGGTGTGCCGCACCTTGCTTAACCGCCTGGACAAGAATACGGAAGTGGCGCTCATTACCAATACTCATTTAAACAGCCGGGACCTCTTAATCACCCTGCTGGAGGATCTGGAAATTGATTTTCAAGGGGGTGGGAGCAAGGCAAGATTATTGGCGGCCCTCAATGATTACCTCATTGCCCAGGCTCAACGAGACCACAATGTCGTGCTCATCATCGACGAGGCGCAAAACCTAAAACCCAATGTGCTGGAAGAAGTGCGCATGCTTTCCAATTTGGAGACCGAGACTGAAAAACTCATCCAGATCATTTTGATCGGGCAACCGGAACTCAAACAGAAATTGTCGTTAAGCAATTTGGAACAATTGCGGCAGCGGGTGGCGGTGTATTTCCATTTGTCGCCATTGAATTTTGAAGAGACCAAGGAATATGTGCGTTACCGTCTCAAAATCGCCAGCGGGGGTGACCGGGAGTATTTCACCGAGGAAGCCTTGCGCGAGGTGTACCGGTTCTCTAACGGTGTACCGCGTTTGATCAATCAAATTTGTGATTTTGCTTTTTTGACCGGTTATGTCAATGAAACGGAAACCATCAACGGCCCAACCATGCAGGAAGTGATTGTCGAATCCCCCCTGCAACAGTTTGCTTTGATGAAAAAAGACCACGGCGAGGGAGATCTATGAGCAAACTCATCGGCGCTTTAAATAAACTCAAGGCTAACGACACATCGGTCTTGGGGCAACCGGTCATCCATGAGAAACCTCGCGCTTCGTTGGACTCGCACACGGTGCTGCGGCTGACCAAACTTCTGATTGTTATTTCCATGGGTTTGATCGGGCTTACTTTATGGCATTTATATTCCGGCACGGCTGGAAATGTGGAAATCCGGCAAAAGTTGCAGGACCTGGATGCCATGATTCTACAACAGACACAACAAACCAGGGATCTGGCCCAACAAGTGGACCGGAACAAGGCATCTGCGTCTGCGCAGTTAAGACAAGTTAAGGCCGACATGATCAACACGACCCAAGGTTTGGGTTCCAAAATAGGGCAAGTTTCGCAAATGATCGACACGAAAGTGCGCAGAGTCTCGGTCGACGCTGAAAATCTTCAGACCGACCTGCACGATTTAGAAAGCCAACAGGAACGCCTGCGACAAGACATCAGAGAACTTAAAAGAAAATTGGCAGACATTCAACCAGCTGTCTATTAACCAAAGGGATCCTCATGGGGAAAATCACCAAAGCCTTACAGAAAGCTGCCGAAGAACGCATCAAGCACATTGACAAGGTCGTTAAGCTCAAGGCCTATGAGCAAATCGTGGTGCGCAAACTTAAAGACAGCAATGTAGACGCTCGTCTCATCACTTACTATGATCCCAAGTCGGTCATTTCGGAACAATATAAAATTTTGACCACCAATTTGATGTCCTTAAATAAAGGCAAGCCGCCCAAGACCATTGCCATCACAAGTTCCATTGGTTCCGAAGGCAAAACCGTGACCTCGCTCAACCTGGCCCTGACGATGGCTCAGGCCACCCGTAATCCCAGAATTGTGCTCATCGACGCCGACATGCGCAAAGGCCAATTGGGCAAATACCTGGGGGTGACCCAAAGCAAGGGACTCAGTGAATATTTGGCCGGCCAGGCCAGTTTAGGCGAGGTGCTCTTTAACTTGGAAATCAAAAATTTGAGTTTTGTTTGCTGCGGCGCCGTGCCGCTTAATCCCGCGGAACTATTGGGCTCGGAACGCATGCGCGACTTGCTGCTGACGTTGCGGTCGCAGTATGACTTTGTGCTTATTGACACGCCTCCGGTCATTCCGGTGACGGATTCGGTCATTATTGGCAGCAATGTCGAGGGAGTGGTCATGGTCATGCAGGCCGGACGCACCCAGCGTGGCATGGTTTCGCGGGCCGTGGAGTTATTGTCCCAGGCCCATGCCAAGATTGTCGGACATGTGCTGACCGGCATTGAGTATTTCGTGCCCGAATACATTTATCGCTATCTTTAAAGAGAGGATTTGCCACTATGAGCAGATTTTTAATCACCGGCGGGGCCGGTTTCATCGGTTCCAGCATTGCCGAACATTTGGTCAACGAGGGCCATTTTGTCCGCGTCCTGGATAATTTTTATTCCGGCAAAGAAGAAAATTTAAGTTTTGCCAAGGGTCTGGCTACGACCAAGTTTGAACTCATCCGCGGCGACATCACCAATCCCAAAGATTGCGACCGGGCCTGCCAGGGCATGGACTATATTTCGCATCAGGCCGCCCTGCGCTCGGTACCTAAATCCATGGAAGACCCTTTGAGCTACAACCGGGTCAACATCGACGGTGTTTTGACCATGCTTCAGGCCGCTGCCAAGAATAAGATTAAACGTTTTGTATTTGCCTCTTCGAGCTCCATTTACGGCGACACCACCAACTTCCCCGAAAAAGAAGAACATTTGCCTCTGCTCATTTCTCCGTATGCCCTAAGCAAATTGACTGGCGAGTACTATTGCCGCATTTTTTCGGAATTTTTTGGCGTGGAGACGGTGTGCCTGCGGTATTTTAACGTCTTCGGGCCTAAGCAGGCCCTGGATGATGAGTATGCCGTCGTGGTGCCTAAATTCATCCATTGCATTCTGCACGATGAGGCGCCGCCCATCTTCGGCAACGGCAGGCAATCCAGAGATTTTACCTATATTAAGAATGTAATTTCGGCAAATATCCTTTCCGCAACCACACCAGGTCTTAAACATGAGGTGTTTAATGTGGCCAACGGCAAGGATAACACGGTCCTAGAGCTCGTGGGGGCGTTAAACCGCATCATCGGAAAAAGTATCCAGCCGAAATTGCTTCCGGTGCGCCCCGGCGATGTTTTTAGAACCAGCGCCGACATTTCCAAAATTTCTGCCAAGATCAATTTCCGGCCCTTGGTCAGTTTTGAAGAGGGCTTAAAATATACGGTGGAATACTTCAAGGGCCAGTTCAAAAAATGATTTTGACACCACGATCCAAAGGCATTATTTTGGCCGGAGGACGGGCCACGCGTTTGTATCCGATCACCAAAAGCGTCAGCAAGCAGCTTTTGCCGGTTTACGACAAGCCGATGGTGTACTATCCCTTGTCCGTCTTAATGCTGGCTGGGGTCCGGGATATTTTGCTCATCTCGACCTCGGATGCCTTGCCGATGTTTAAGCATTTGTTGGGAAACGGCAGCGACTACGGGATTCGTATGGAGTATGCCCCCCAAGAAACGCCCCGCGGTATCGCCGATGCCTTCCTCGTGGCGGAGAAATTTATTGGGAAGGACCGGGTGGCCTTGATCCTGGGAGACAATTTATTTTATGGACAGGGGATGGGGCAAATCCTCAAAGAGGCCTCGGACCGGCCGGAAGCGACTGTTTTTGCGTATTCGGTGAAAGATCCTGAACGTTACGGGGTAGTAGAATTTAATAAAGATCGGAATGTGGTCTCTATTGAGGAAAAACCCGAGCACCCCAAATCCAATTTTGTTTTGACCGGGCTGTATTTTTTTGACAATGATGTGGTGCAAATCGCCAAGTCGCTCAAACCTTCGGCCCGCGGTGAGATGGAGATTACCGACGTCACTAAAGAATACCTTAGGCGTCATAAACTGAAAGTCAGCATTTTGGGACGTGGGTTTGCCTGGTTAGACACCGGCACCTATGATTCACTGATCGACGCCTCGTCATTTATCAGGACCATTGAAGAACGCCAAGGCCTGAAAATTGGTTGCATCGAAGAAATCGCCTTTCGCAAAGAGTTTATCAACCGCGACCAGTTGGCCCGATTGGCGGATGAACTCAAAACTTCGTATGGGGACTATTTGAGGAAAATTGTCAACGAGGAATTCAATGTCTTTTCGGTTTAAGAAATTGAATACCCTGGACGTGGCACCGCTTCCATCTGTGGTTAGCTCCGTTCCTAAGAAAAAATTTATTTTTTTACGGCCTTTACCGCCATTCCCGGAAGGAGAGTGGGGGGGGCTAGAGAAATTGATGTTTGATGTTCTTGAGCGGGTAGATTACAAAACAAACGATGTTTATGTGGGTGTGACCAAGGGATGGAAGCCGCGCTTTGAAGAAGAAGCCCGCCATAAATCGCTGCCTTTGACGGTCCTGGAGTGGCCGTTTGATTTTCGTAATGGATTGATGAAACGGTTCTGGGTGAGTATTCTTTTTTTAAAAAAACTGCGTCCCGACACCATTGTTTTTTTTCAGGCCCACCATCAGGAAATCAGCATTGCCGAAATTCTGGCCGGGACCTTGTTATCGCGGGGCAACGTGTTCATGCATGAAAATTTAGGACCATTACCTCCGCCCCCTATGAGTACGCGGCGCCACTTCGGATTCTTGCCTGGTTTAGGGTTGTGGTGGCAGTGGCGACGGTTCCTAATGTATATGCGGGCCCACGTTGCTCGACGCATATTAACGGTAAGCCGTGAAATAAAAAATCGGTATGTGGACTGGTGGGGGTATCCGGCAGCCAAGGTTTTAGTTGCCTACCACGGCACCGATCCTATTCAATTTTCACCTTCACGGGAAGTGCGCCAGAACATTCGTTCCCAATTAAAGCTGAAGGCAACCGATGTTGTGCTTATTACGACCGCACGCCTGACGAAAATGAAATGCCTGGATAGGGTTATTCGATCGTTTGATGCTTTAGCAGAAAGATACCAAGATTTGCGTTTAATCATGGCAGGTACTGGTCCGTTGGAACAGGAGTTAAAAGAACTGGCGGGATCGCTTAAATGCAAGGACCGCATTATTTTTTTGGGCCAGGTCAAGGAGACCTCGGACTATTTAAAAGCCAGTGATATTTTTGTGCTTTCCAGCGACAATGAGGGTTTGAGCCTGGCCTTGATGGAAGCCATGGCCAGCGGCCTTATTTGTCTTTCCACCAATTGCACCGGTTCCAGTGAGGCCCTGACCGATGGAGAAACCGGATTCATTGTTGAGAAAAGTACGCAGGGCGTCTTGCAGGGCCTAGAGAAGATCTTGTCCATGCCCAAGGAAAAACAACAAGAGATCGCCAACCGGGCCGTGCAGTATGTCCGCCGCCATTTTGATATGAATACCAATGTTCACCTTTTATTGAAAACCATTGCAGGAAGGTAATATGATTCTAATGATCACAGAGTTATTTCAATACCGGGACTTATTGTTCATGTTGACTCTACGTGACTTAAAAATCCGCTATAAGCAGGCCGTCATGGGGTTCTTATGGGCAATTTTCATGCCCCTCATTGCGGTTGCTGCCGGCATCTTGATCAAAAAAGCCATGGCGGTGGTGGCGGACAAACCCGTAGAGTCCATGGCTATCATTTCGATGGCTGTCAAAGTTCTCCCTTGGACATTTTTCGTCAGTTCTATAAGGTTTGCGGTGCAATCGCTAGTGGGAAACAGCTCGCTGGTGACGAAAATTTATTTCCCAAGGGCGGTCTTACCGTTGTCCTCCATTTTGGCCTGTTTTTTTGATTTATTGATCGCCATGGTGGTCTTGGGGATGGTTCTGACGATCTTACAGACCGGCATCAGTATCCATATCCTTTGGCTGCCAGTTTTTCTTTTATTGTTGTTTAATTTTACTTTTGGTTTTGGCCTTCTTTTAGCCGCTGCCAATCTTTTTTATCGGGACATTAAATATATCGTGGAGATCATTTTAATGTTTGGAATCTTCTTTACACCGGTTTTTTATGACGCCAGTACGTTCGGAAAGTGGGAATATTTAATGCTGCTTAATCCCGTAGGCAGTATTTTGGAAGGCATCAATGCCGTGGTGGTTTACCATCAGTCTCCCGATCCATACTGGGTGGGGTACGCGTTTATCAGTTCGACTTTGATGCTCGGGATCGGTCTATATATTTTTTATACTAAAGAATCCGTTTTTGCGGAAAATATTTAAACGAGGCTTTCGAAATGCCTAAAATGATTGAATTCAATTCGGTGTGGAAGAAATTCAAGAAGGGCGAGAAGTTTAATTCCATCAGGGACGCGCTTCCAAATTTATTTGCCAAACCCGTAAAAGCATCCGTACTTAAAGAACTGGAATTTTGGGCGATCAGAGATGTTAGCTTTAGCGTTCGGAAGGGGGAGGTGGTGGGCATTATGGGGTCTAATGGCGCTGGAAAAAGCACCATTCTCAAACTTCTTTCCAGGATCATCGTGCCCACAAAGGGCGACATGAATATCAATGGCCGGCTGTCTGCCCTTATTGAAGTGACGGCAGGGTTTCATCCCGAATTAACCGGCCGGGAAAATGTGTATTTAAATGGCACCATTCTGGGGATGCGCCGCAAGGAGATTGACGAGAAATTTGATGAAATCGTGGAATTCTCCGGTGTCCGTGAGTTTATAGACACCCCCGTCAAACGGTATTCTTCGGGAATGTTTTCTCGTTTGGGTTTTTCGGTTGCCGCGCACATGGACCCGGAAATTCTCTTGGTGGATGAGGTCCTGGCGGTGGGGGACATCGCCTTTCAGGCCAAGTGTGCCCAAAAAATGAGGGAGCTTTTAAAATCCGGGGCAACCATTGTGCTAGTTTCCCATCAATTAAATATGATTCAGAGTTTGTGCAAACGGGTCATCTTAATGCAAAACGGGGCCATTATCAAAGATGGGCCAGTGGCAGAGGTGATCCCGCATTATCAAAATATCATCTTTAAAAAAAGGGAAGATGAAGTCAAAAGCAAAATAAAAATTATTAATGAGCGGGTCAAGGTGGATACC
>JAKFXC010000014.1 GCA_021731625.1 Candidatus Omnitrophota bacterium | reverse complement strand
GCAAGGGGTGGGATTCAGGTTGCCAGGACCCTCCGGAATTGTGGGGTAATGAGCGCGTCAGTAAAGTACTAAATTTAATCGGTAGCAGTAACGTTGAAATTCAATGTTTGGCAATTACCGACCATTCAGCTTGCCAGGAATTTGGTCCGAATCCCTGTAACCGCAGTTCAGCACCTTATGGGGCCTGGGCAACACGTGGGATTGTAGCTTCAGATAGTTCGAATGTTTTATTTAAAAATGTCAATATCCATGGTTTGGCCCATTCAGGGATATATGCTGCCCGACTAAAAGATTGGACGCTCCAAAACAGTCAAATCGTTGCTAACTCATTTGTTGGCTGGGATGGGGACATGGGAGCGGGGAGTTCCTCCAATTCTGGTACCATGAATTTTGACAATGTGCGCATTGAATACAACGGCTGCGGAGAAACTTACCCGGGTAAGCTTCCTTATAATTGTTACAGCCAAAGCCAGGGGGGTTATGGAGACGGCATAGGCACCCATTTTACGGGGGCGAATTGGATATTTACAAACAGCAACATCAGTCATAATGCCTCAGACGGAATCGACTTGCTCTACCACAATGGCGGCGGGACCATTACGATCAAACGGACTCGGGCTGAAGGCAATGCGGGTAATCAAATTAAAGTGTCCGGCACCACAAATATTGAGAATTCGATCATTATCGGCAATTGTGCCTATTTTAATAATAACCCCATCACTTGGAATTCCGGCAATTTCGATCATTGCCGAGCTTTCGGGGGTTCCATTACACTTACTTATGCGAACTTCGGAACCTCAATGTCTATTATAAATTCCACAATTACCTCCAATGGAGATACTCTGATCCTTTCCTCAGGAACATCCTGCGATGGAACGGAAAGCATTCAGTCGCTTAATAATATTTTTCTCGGTGGCCCAGATTTTAACGGCGGAGACACGGCTGGCCTGTATTATGCCTCGGGTGCTACGGGTAACGGGGATGGCCCTTGCGGCAACCTTAAATTTAATGACAATTATTCCATTGTCTATGGAACTAAAACCATCAGTTCGGATTGCACAGGAAAACCAAATTCCAAATGTGTGGACCCCAAATTCGTTGATCCCCTTGTGCCGTACTATAAAGGCAATGCCTATAACGTGAATTTGCAGGCGACTAGCCCGGCCATCAAGGCCGGATTAGTGATTCCGGGCGCCTCCAGCCTCGATTTCAATTATTTTGATCGGGGGACCACGGCTTGGGATATAGGGGCTTTGCAGTTTGGGTCTGTGCCGACGGTTGGGGGGATCGTTCCATCAATTCCTGTGCCCGAGCCGACTGTACCACCTGCGGCCCCTGAACCTACGCCTCCGGCACCGACGCCAACGCCACCAGTACCAACGCCGGCTCCAGCTCCGACACCGGCTCCGGAACCTCCGCTACCGACGCCACCACCACCGGTGGTTGATCCGACACCTCCGCTGATTTCGGTGCCACCGACATCGCCCGCTCCGGAACCAACGCCAGCACCGACACCAGCTCCAGCGCCTGAACCGACACCACCTGCGCCTGAACCAACACCAGTACCAACGCCGGCTCCAACTCCGACGCCACCGCCCGTGGTCGATGCGACACCGCCGTTGGTTTCAGTTCCGACACCGCCGGCAGCGCCTGAACCCCCGCCACCGCCTCCGACTCCGCCAGTTCCGGAACCGGTACCAGTTCCTGAGGTATTCCCAGAGCCATCCTTGGTGCTGTCCGCCAGCTCTACGTCGATCCAATCCGGCACATCGATTTCCTTAAGCTGGAAGTCGACCAATGCCACGGTGTGCACGGCCACACAAGCATGGGGAGGCAGCAAGGCATTAAACGGGGCGCAGACAGTAACTCCAGCGACCGGAACAACCACTTACGGACTGTTTTGTACCGGCAAAGGGGGTACGGTCACCCAAAGTGTCAGCGTGACCTCTAAATCGGTGACACCGCGTCAGTCAACGACCGTTAATAAACCTGCATCGGCTCAACCAGCAAAAAGAGGTTGGTATTGGTGGAGGAAAAATTAACAAATAAAATAAGTTTTCAATTGATCAAGAAGGGGTGGATGTCCCACCCCTTCTTTTTATTTAAAAGAGAGCCTGACGTGTGGAGCCTGTTTTGAAAAAGAATTAATGGCAGGCGTCCTGAGGAGCAGATCGAATTGACACCCAATTGGCTACGGCCTAGCAGCAACTTAGGTGTCGCACTAGGTGTGCCTCACTATGCATAACCGTAGACAAGGCTTTACTTTATTTGAACTTTTAATCGCCGCCTATGTCCTCTTGATTGGCATGTGCGGCACACTCCTGCTGTTTATAAATTCCATGACCTCCACGCAATCGTCCTGGGACATCACCGTTGCCAGCACCCATGCCCAGCATGTCTTAGAGGAAATACAAAACAAGGCCACCCTCTCCGAGATTGTCCGCACCGACTGGAAAAAATGGATCGAGTCCCAAGACATTCGACAGTTGCCTCAAGAAGAGGTGCAGGTTATTTTCCCGCAGATCACCGCTAATCCTTTGGACATCCAAGTCTTTGTGCAATGGCAACGCAAGGGCGGGACAAAAAATATTTCTATCTACACAAAATTGACGCGATGAAAACTTCTTTAGCCTTTACGTTAATCGAAGTCTTGATTGTGCTGGCCATCTTTACGGTGATGGCGGGTTCCATGTACAGCGTTTTATTGATCAGCCAGCGGTCCTGGGATCGATATGCTGCGGACATAGTGCCCAAGCAGGAGCTGCGGAGCCTCTTGGCAGCCATGGCACATGAATTGCGCGAGTCCCGCAATATATTTATCGTAACGAGCGAGCAGCAGGTCAAAATGACTTTTGTCCGTCCCAAATGGGGAGAGATCGCCTACACCTGGACCGACCAGGGAGCGGATGCCCGCAAAATTATCCGCACAAATTATGCCAACCAACGCGTCATGGCGTATAATATTTCTTCCGTTTCCTTTTCCGCGCCGCAAGACCACGAAGTCATTGTGGCCTTATCGACCAAAGGAGGGCAGGAATTTCAATTAAAGGAAAAAATCGCTTTAAGGGCCAAAACCGGGCTGTTTGCTCAAAGTAACAATGAACAAATTCAATAATCAGCGGGGTTCGATTTTGCTCATCGCCGCTTTGATTCTGTATATGCTCATTGCGGTGGGTGCGAGTTTTATGCTGGCCAATGTGAATGAAATCAACTATTCTCGTCGGTATTATTATTCCATTGCCGCGTTTTGGCTGGCGGAAGCCGGGATCAATATGTTTATGCACGATCCAGCCATGCTGGAGCAGTCCCTGCATAAACAACTGGCTTACGGGGGAGGCACCATTGATGTCTCCAGGGACGACACCCAACCCATGTATCGCTTCATCACCTCCGTTGGTACGTTTGCCGGGGTGCAGAAAAAAATCCAGATCACCTATCCGGCGTTGGTTCCCGAGGTGTATAAAAATGCTGTCTCTAGCAAAGGAAATATTTCCATCAACGGCAATAAAGTGTCTGCCATCTTTAACGGCCAAACCCGGGTGAGCGGGGAAATCAATGGCACGTCGAAGAATGCCGACGTATTTTTTGAAGATACCCAGGAGGGGGTGGACCCGAACCTCACCTCTTTAAATTATGTGCCAAAAGCAGGGGCAAATTCTTTTTCTAATTTTGTCGCCAATAATCGGGCCCTGCTGGCAGGATACAGCGAAAATGAAATTGTGCATGTCCAAAGCCAGGACACGTACCCTGTGACAGCCCAGGCCCTGGCTGGTAAGAAGATCATCTACATCGAGGGAAATGAGGGCAGCACAGATGTGGTTATCAATTCCAACGGGTTGGTGGGTCCCAACCAAAGCGTCACGGTCATTACCACCGGAACAGTGACATTTAACCAGTCCGGGTTTCAGGCTGCGGGTTCACAGTTTAACATTATTGCCTGGGGAGGATATCGTGAAAGTGTTTCGGCCCCCAGTTCGCACCGCGGATTGGTTTACACCCACGGGGTCGCCACTTTTGATAAAATCCTGGACACCTCGGTGACCAATGGAGGGGTGGTGGCCGATGGAGGGATAGTCTTGGGCGATGTTTGGTCAACCAAAGTTTTTAACTATGCCAACATGGCTGCCCAAGGGCAATACCCTCCGGGGTTTGAACGCTTAGGGGGCGGCAGCACCACAGGCATTGCCGCAAAACCAAATTCATGGAAGGAGATTTCCCCTTGAACGTATTGATGTACCACGGCATCTTGTCGGCGAAGTCTCCTATACCCCCGGACCGTGAGGTGGGGGCCGAACTCTATGACGTGTCGGAAGACCGTTTTCGGCAACAGCTCGCTTGGCTGAAAAAAACTGGCCTTGATCCGCTTATCACATTTGACGACGGAGAAATCAACAATTATAGCGTGGCGTTTCCGGCGTTAAAGGAATTTGGCCGCACCGCGTATTTTTTTATCATCGTCAAGCGGGTGGGCAAGCCCGGCTATATGGGCTGGACCCACATCAAGGAGTTGCAAGAGGCCGGCATGCGCATTGGGTCGCATGGCTTAAGCCACGCCATCTTGACCAATCTGCCGGATTCCTTAATCGAGGAAGAGCTGCGGGCGTCCAAACGCACCATCGAGGCTAATTTGGGCGGGACGGTGGAGGATTTGTCCGTTCCCCGGGGTTTTTGCAACGACAAGGTCCTGCGCACAGCCAAGCAGCAGGGATATAAGAATGTTTTTATTTCTGATAAACCCTTCCACATCCACACGGAGTGCCAGCCCCGCATCGCGGTCAAAGGCAGCTGGAACATTAAGCGTTTCGCCATGGCCATGCATGGCAAAACTCCGGTCATGGAAACCTGGGCAGAATTTTTTAAAAAAGCAGCCAAGACTATTTTTCGTGAAAACGGCTACAATTGGATCCGAAAGATTTTGATCCGTATATCTCAATGACCATACTTTTTTGGCTGCTTTTGGCCCTCCTCATCTATTGTTATTTTGGATATCCGTGCCTGGTCACCGTATGGGCCCGCCTGTTCGCACAGCCCGTCGCCAAGCGCGACATTGTGCCTTCCGTCTCGATTGTTATTTCGGTTTATAATGAAGAAGACGTCATTGTTCGCAAAATAGAGAATTTGGCCGCATTAGATTACCCGTCGGAGAAAATAGAGATTTTGATCGGTTCCGATGGGTCCACCGACCACACTAATACCCTGATCCAAGCTTTGCATCATCCGCGCCTGCGTTTATTCGTTCATGCCGGCAGGAGAGGAAAAATGGCCACGGTGAGCGAGTTAGTCACAGAAGCCAAAGGGGAGATCATTTTTTTTAACGATGCGCGTCAATTGCTGGCTGCCGATGCTTTGCGGCAATTGGTGGCCAATTTTGCCGATCCCAAGGTGGGATGTGCCAGCGGGGAGTTGATTTTTTCCAGCCCCAGCAGCCAGACCGCCAGGGGAGTGGATCTGTATTGGAAATATGAAAAATTTATTCGAGATCAGGAAAGCCAGCTACATTCGATGCTGGGTGCCACCGGTGCCATATACGCCATCCGCCGGCACCTATTTATACCCGGGCCGCCGCAGGTCGTCCTGGATGACATGTTTATCCCTTTAAAAATAGTCCAGCGAGGGTTCCGGGCCGTCTTTGATGGTCAGGCGCATGCGTACGACGTGGCCGCCCAGAACCCAAAAGAGGAATATAGCCGCAAGGCCCGAACCCTGTTTGGCAATTACCAAATTTTTAGTCTGTTGCCTGGTCTTTTTAACCCGTTTACCAGCCCCGTCGCTGTGCAATTGTTCTCGCATAAATTTTTACGCCTGTGGGCGCCGTTTGGGATGATTGCGCTTCTCCTGGTAAACCTTGCGCTCATACACCACGCGCCGTATCATATGGTGTTCAACGCGCAAATCATTTTTTACGGGACGGCGGTCCTAGGGTTCTTGGCAAGAGAGCGAAAATATGGTATCCTCGGGGCTGTTGCCAGAATCGGTTACGTGCCCTATGTGTTTTGTTTACTCAATTGGGCGGCACTGGCCGGTTTCTTTCGATTTTTAAATGCTCGTCAGGAAATCACATGGCAAAAAGCCCGACACGTCTAAACAAAAACCAGTTTTTAATTTTCGGTCTCCTCATTTTTCTCACGTACATCCCGTCGCTATTGTGGATGTGGGAGCGGTGGTTTGCCCGGGATTCTTACTACAGCCACGGCATTTTAATCCCGCTGGTGTCCGCATATCTTATTTGGCAACAGAGAGACGTTTTAAAATCCATTCCCCCGAAGGCATCGGCTTGGGGATTGCGGCTTTTTTACGTGGGCATTGCATGTCATCTCCTGAGCGCAGTGTTCAGAGTCTATTTTACATCCGGTTTTTCCCTGATCATTGTGGCCCTTGGCTTGGTCCTGCATTTTTTGGGCACAGCGGCATTGCGGGTGTTGCTATTTCCGGTGCTGTTTTTAGTGTTTATGGTGCCTTTACCATTGGTGGCCGTGGTCAACATCAGTTTCCAATTAAAAATGTTTGCCGCCACCATTGCGTCTTTTTTACTAAATTCTGTGCGAATTGCGAACACCCAAGAGGGCAGTTTGATTGTGATGTCCAACGCGCAGGTGGTGGTGGATGATTTGTGCAGCGGTCTGCGTTCTTTGATCGCGTTGATGGCCTTAGGCAGTCTGTTTGCGTATTGGTTAAAAGGTCGATTTTATAAAAAGGTGATCTTGTTTTTATCAGCCATTCCGATTGCGGTGATCACAAATGTGGTGCGCATTTTTATGCTGTCGTTTGTGACCGAAATTTGGGGATCGCAGTATGCGGCCGGGTTTGTGCATGATGCCTCCGGCTTTGTGGTCTTTATCGTGGCGTATTTGTTGCTGCATATGATGGTTAAAATACTGGAGTAAAGGGCTATGGGACAACAAGCAGGTCATTTTGTAACCGTCTGCGTGACCTTGATGATTGCTGCGGTCATTTCCTGGTATTTGTTCTTTAAAGAAGCGGGCCAGGAGGATTCGATCGATGTGACGCAATTTCCAAAGGTCATCGGGACCTGGGAGGGAGTGGATTTGCCCATTTCCAAGGATGATTTGGCGATTTTGGAGACTAACAATGTTTTTGTTCGGCGCTACACGAATTCCGTTGACAAAAGTCAGGTTTTTCTATATATTGTATACTCCAGGCACAATCGAAAAGTATCGCATCCGCCGGAAATCTGCTACACGGGCAATGGGATGACGGTCAATGAGAAGGTGCATGATCCTGTAAGAATTGACTATAAAAATTTGACCATTGACACCAATCGTTTGCACCTAACGAAGGGTGATTTTGACCACTTATCGTATTATTGGTTTAAGATTGGAGACCAGTTTACCTCCAATTATTGGAAGCAACAGGCACTGATCGCTTTAAATACAATTTTAGGGAAGAATTCCAGCAGCGCTTTAATTCGTGTTTCGGCCGATATTAGTCAAAAGGATATACAGAAGACACAAAGACAAATTAAAGCCTTTATCAATCTAGTAGCTCCAGAGATATTTGCCTATTTTCCATAAATTATTGCAAATTCTGCAGTTAGAGCACTAAAGGGCCAACCCAAAACCGAATCGTTGAATTGAAGTTGTCTAAATAATCGACAGTATGTCGGTAATTTAGAGCAATATTGCTCTGTGACTTTTTTCTTCATTTGAGCTGTTGTTTTAAGTATTTGAAATGATTGTGGTTATAAAAGGAGCACCTACACCGTTAACTTGGCACGTTTTTTGCTCTGTTTATCTTGTAGTCAACCCCAAGATAAATCAATTAAAGAGCGAGTAAAATGATGAATAGCAAATTGAAAACCAGAACACTTAAAATTCTATTGGCTATAGGTCTTTTGTTGGTGGCTAGTCCACAGGCATGGGCTGCCGTTGAATTTATTAAACCCAACGACAGCGCAGAGCAAATCGCTCAATTGCCAACCTATTCAAAAGGGCAGTCTTCGTCCAAGTCTCACGCCCCGGAGCCTAGCACGTTAGCCCTGATTGGCAGCGGATTTTTAAGTATGTTGGTAAGCTTCATGCGCCGGACCTACCACATCGCCAAACGGGCAGTCGACATCATTGGCTCTGTGATTGGTTTGGTTTTATGCTGGCCAATCATAGTGATCACGGCCATTTTAATCAAATGCATTTCTCCGGGCCCAGTATTTTTCTCCCAGGTTAGAGTGGGCAAGGATGGGAAACTATTTGAAATCTATAAATTCCGTACCATGAAGGTAGATGCTGAAAAAGAAACCGGTCCGATCTGGGCCGTAAAAAATGATACCCGTCTGATTCCCATGATAGGCAACTTTATGCGTAAGAGCCGCATAGATGAAATTCCTCAATTTATCAATGTGCTAAGGGGCGACATGAGCATTATTGGTCCTCGCCCAGAACGCCCGATGTTTGTTGAGCAATTCACCCGCCAAATTCCTGGCTATACGGCGCGTTTGGAGGTCAAGCCTGGTATCACTGGTTTGGCCCAGGTCCGTCACCGATATGATGAGACGTTGGCCGATGTGCGCAAAAAAATCCGCTACGACCGGCTGTATATTAAAAACATTTGCTTATGGACCGATGCTCTGGTAATATTACGGACTGTACGCGTGGTCTTGACCGGGACGGGGGCAAAATAACACTAACTGGGGGAGACATGATGAAAAAAATCTTGGTTTTATCTACAACAATATTCCTTACAGCCATCAGCATAAGCTGGGCTGCAGGACCCTACACGGCATCATTGACGTCCGATGTGTACGATGCTACCCCCGATAGTACCCCCACACCCAATCAAGGCCTTGATGTCCCTAACGTGGACATCCATAATGCCGTTAATGCATTGCTCGGAAGTTTTTACACGAACAATTCTGACTTGGACCCTTTTCAGCACACTGGTCCGGATGAAACCTGGAAACAGGTAACCGGCCCGGGTGAAAATGCCCCATTTCTGGTCATTGGGGTCGGCGCTGGTAATTTTAATACGCTGCGGCTTTATGATGTAACAGACCCGACCAACAAGATCGATGTTTTTGGCGGGTCTTTTCACGGGGTTGATATTGTGGGAGACGGCACTGCCGCGTTTCCATTTCCCGCGGTCAATTCACCCTTGGCTTCAGGCACCGAGTTCAAATTTAATTTTCTTAGCACGGACGGGATAACCCCCGGCGTCGAATGGGATTCCGATCCTCTGAATAATGCAGACGGGTTCGACCATATGTTGACCTACCATCTGACCGATTTGCGGGGCAAAACACTTTACATTGAGTATTTGGGATTGCCTCCAGAGCAATACACCTTGCAAGATCCTTATTTGATTGCCTGGGAAGATCTGGCGTTGACGAACGGAAAATTGGGGGATGAAGATTTCAATGATACGATTTACTTAGTGGACCGCGTGGTTCCGGTGCCGGAACCAATGTCCATGGCTCTCTTGGGCAGCGGTTTATTAGGCGCCTTTTCGCTCCGTCGCCGCAGAGCTTAATTTTTTTCAGACGTCCTTCCAGCAGGCCCAAGTTTTTTATTGGGTCTGCTTTTTTTTCTGGTACAATATTTCCCTATGCCGAAGTTAAGTTCCCCGTTCATGGTATTGCGCTCCACATTCAATACCATGGTCTCCTATAAAAAACTGTATTATCCGCTGGTCGTCCTGGCCTTTATCCAATTGCTTTGCCTGGAGCTTCTGTATTTTTCGCCTCGTTTTCCTTTGGCGGCATTTTTTGGGCCGATTATCCGAAACATCTGGGGGGAGAAATACCTGCATTATCCCCTCAATTTGGTCTTACTCCCCAAGCTGTTTTATTACGCCCAACTGGTGATTTACTTATTCGTGGGGAGTTTCCTCTTGGCGGTGCTGAGCCGTCTGGTCGTGACGTATAATAATGAGGGAAAGGTGGATGTTCGCAAAGCTTTGCGCTCATGCTGGCCCCTATACGTCCATGTTTTATTAGCGACGTTCCTGACATTTGGCATTTTCCATTTACTGAGCATGGCATACGGGATGATCATACAACGGGCCTTTGAAATCCGTTCCACCGCAGGCATCTTCTTCTGGATCAAGCAACTGGTCATTCAAGGCGCGCCTTACGTGCAATTTATCGCCAGCATTCTAGTGACCACCTTGTTTGTGTACGTGGTCCCGATCATCATGGTGCATCAGAAAAAGATTGCTTCCGCCTTGATAGAAAATTTCAAGGTATTGGGCAGCTCAATGTGGCTTAGCCTGGTGATCGTGCTCATCCCAAGCCTCTTCTACATCCCGATTTTGATCTTGCGTAATCACGTCGGTTTCTTAGCCTCTTTAAGCGGCCCGGAAATTCAAATCCTGGTGATTGTATTAAGCGCCATTATAACCATTGCGGTCAATGCCTTCATCATGGCCGCTGCCACCATTTTTTATCTGTATAAAAAAGAATCATGATGAAACGGTTTGTCATAATCTCTTTAGTGCTCCTAACCGGGGTGTACGCCTTACTGACCGTTTTGGACAGCGGTGAGTATAAAACGGAACGGGCGTTGTGGAAAATCAATAAAAAATTCGGCAGCTTGGTCAAAAACCGCGCGCCGGTGACGGATTACGAGTTCGGGCAATTGAAAGGTCAATATGAAAATTATGTGCGGCGTTATCACAAGTCGCCTTTGTCGGTGGAAGGTCAGATCATGCTGGGCAACTTATATATTTACAGAAAAGATTTTCCAGCAGCAAGGACGGAATTTGTTAAGGCCTTACCGCTTAGCAATGGTAATCAGGAACTGATGGCCAAAGTAGAGGCCGACATTGCGCAATCTTACCAATATGAGGGAGATTGGGACCAGGCCCTGGCCCAGTATAAAGCAGTCAACCAACGCTATCCCTTGACTAAGACCGGATTTTTTGT
Source organism: Candidatus Omnitrophota bacterium (assembly GCA_021731625.1). GTDB lineage: Bacteria > Omnitrophota > Gorgyraeia > Zapsychrales > Fredricksoniimonadaceae > JAKFXC01. The sequence continues at coordinate 25,705 of JAKFXC010000014.1, read as the reverse complement.
GCCGATGTATGTCGGGCGTTATTACGAGTCTAAGGGCATGAAAGCGCAAGCCAACTCTGCCTATGAGGAGGCGTATCAGTTTTATAAAAATATTCTCACCCAATACCCCAAATCATCGTTGGCCTATGAATCCATGAATTTAATGTCCCTGTCCCGATTGTCTCAAGGCCGCTATGCCGAGGCGGTGCAGGGGATGGAGGAGTGGATCATGACCTACCCCCGCGGATACTCCCTCAAAGAAGCCATTCGAACCATTAATACCCTCTGTGTTACCCAATTGCACGACTACGCCATGGCCATCAAGATATACCAGCGATTTATCCAGCGTTATCCAAAGCATGGCGTGGTTCCGATCTTAAAAAACATGATCACCCAGCTGGAATTATTGCAACGCAAAGGGGTGACCATCCGGCCCAAGAAACCATGAAAAGCGTGGATTTCCTTTCTCGAGTCAACGACGTCTGCACCGCCGGCAAGCAGGCGGGCAGCGCCCGTAAACTCTTTCAAGTATCTTTGCAATTGGCTGTTGACCTATTTGAGGCCCGGCGAGGATCTATTTATATTTTTGCGAGTAAAGACCTCTGCCTGCAGGCTTGCGTGGGGATGAAACAGGCCGAAAAAATCATCATGTCCAAGCGGCTGGGACAAGGTGTGATGGGGAAGGTCGTCAAGCTTAAAAAACCCATGTATGTTGATAATATTGCCAAGGACAGGCGGTTTAAGAATTACCAGCCCCGGGAAGGATATAAAACGTCTTCTTTTGTCTGTGCCCCATTAATGCTTAAAGACAAGGTCATTGGTATCATTAATATCTCAGATAAATTGTCGGGCAAATCATTTTCAAATTACGATATGGAGCTGTTGGATTTTGTCTCCAGCCAAATTGCCTTGAATGTGCAGCGGGTGCAGCTGCAGTCGCATTTTAAGCAATTTGTGGAGCAAGCATCCCAAGAAACAAAGAAATTACAGCATAAAGTGGTTCAGCAGGAACGACTTGCGTCCTTAGGTAAGCTTGTCGGTGGCATTGCGCATGAGTTTAACAACCCTCTAGATGGGGTCATGCGGTATACCAATTTAGCCCTGCAGCTCTTAGGGGAAGAACAACCGGTGGTGCGAGAGTATTTGTTGGAAGTCAAAATGGGTTTAAAGCGCATGTCCAATATTGTGCAAAATCTGTTGGCCTGCGCGCGCAACACCCGGCCGGTCAAGGACAAGGTTGATGTGAACGCGGCAGTTGAGGCGGTGATCAAAGACCTGGCCCCGCAGCTCATCCAGAAGAATGCCGTGGTGACTAAAGCGCTTGCCCCACATCTTCCCCCCATTGCGGACTGGGGGCTTGAGCGTATTGTGCATAACCTGGTGCGCAATGCCCTAGACGCGCTAGAGCGCGGAGGGACCATTGACATCCGCACCGCCTCTGGCCAGGGTCATGTCACAATTGCCGTGAAAGACAATGGCAAAGGGATTCCGCAGGAAAATCTGGAGAAAATTTTTGAGCCCTTTTTCACCACGAAGCAAATCGAGCAAGGTTGCGGCTTGGGTCTGACCATTGTGAGTGAAATTGTCAAAAACTATAACGGCAAAATCGATGTTCAAAGCACGTCACACCAAGGCACCATCTTTACGGTGGTCTTACCTACTTAAGGGGTAGCCATGACAGGCAAGGAAACCAAACACCGCATTTTGATTGTGGATGACGAACCGCTCATCCGTAAATCATTGTATGAAATTCTAAAAATGGACGGGTATGACTGCCACATGGCCTCCAGCGGAGAGGAGGCCTGCCGCTTGGTCGAACAGAACACCTTTGATGTGGCCATCACCGATTTGCAGCTGCCTAAAATGAACGGCCTTGAACTTTTGGACCATATCAAAAGGCACTCTCCCACCACAGAAGTTATTTTGATCACCGGTTTCGGCAGCATCGAGTCCGCGGTCCAGGCCATGAAGAAGAAAGCCTTTGATTACATCACCAAACCAATTGCAGACGACGAAGTCAAGATGTTGATTAAAAAAATCATCGAGAAGAAACATATCCTTCAAGAAAATTTGAATCTCAAACAGAGCCATCCCAAACAAGCTCGTTCTGGTTTTTTTGGGCTGGTCGGCAACAGCCTTGCCATGCAAAGCGTTTACCAAATGATCGAATCGGTGGCCAATACCAATGCCACCATTATGATTTTAGGGGAAAGCGGTACCGGCAAAGGCATTGCTGCCAGGGCGATTTACCAAAACGATCAGGCCCGCAAAAATAAACCATTCGTGGAAATCAGCTGCGGGGCTTTGTCTGAAACCCTCTTGGAAAGCGAACTTTTTGGGCACGCCAAAGGCTCCTTTACAGGGGCGATCAAAGATAAAATCGGGCGATTTGAGGCAGCACACGAGGGGACGATTTTTTTAGATGAAATCGACACCTGTTCTGCCGGCCTGCAGGTCAAGCTGCTAAGAATTTTGCAAGACGGAGGGTACGAGCGGGTGGGGGACACGGAAACCAAAAAAACCGACGCCCGCATCATCGTGGCCACTAACCAAGACCTGGAAACCATGGTGGAGGAGGGGGCATTCCGTGAGGATTTGTATTACCGCATCCATGTCATCCCCATCGTATTGCCGCCGCTGCGCGAACGACGAGAAGATATTGATCTGTTGGTCGAACATTTCATTGCCATTTCGAACAAACAAAATAAGAAACAGGTGAAAGGCATTTCCGACGAATTACGGGACATCTTTATGGAGCATCCGTGGCCGGGAAACGTGCGGCAGTTGGAGCATGTCATTGAAGGGGCTGTCATTATGAGCAAGAAGCCGGTGTTGGCTCCTGAAGATATGCCTCGCAACCTGGAGCGGGGTGTGCTCAAAAAATCCGCTGGGCAATCCTTAAAAGAAGGTTTGGCTGAGCCCACCAAAGATTTGATTTTGGCAACGCTTAAAGATTGCCAGTACAATCGCAGCCGAGCCGCCGAGCGTCTGGGGATCAACCGCGCTACGCTCTATAATAAAATAAAAAAATACGGCATCAAACTTCATGAGTAATTCCAAAATCGAAAGCATCCTGCAGAAATTCATCGATGTGCTGCGCATCAATATTTTTATGAGCGATGCGGCTGGCAAACCGGTGCTGGTGCCCAGTGCGGAGTATGGCTGGAATGCGATCGCTGCTGAGCTGGTTAAAGAGGATGTTCTTAAGGATTTTGTTCCCGACGGAGACTATCTGAAATACACCGGGCCTTTGGGCTGTGCGGTCTACGCTATACCCACAGGCCAAAAATATTTAATGCTCGGACCAGTATTTCTAAACAAAAAGCCACAAGGCGATTTAGGCAATTTAGATATGGATGAGGTACGTGTTCTTAACTATAATGGGATTAAACATATATTGGATCTGCTCAGGGAAGTGGCGCGGCAGACAATGATTTTTATGGACAATGAGTTTTTAAACTCTTTGCTGCATTTGACCCTGTCGGTGGCGCAGGCCGAGTCGGGTTCGATCATGCTGGTCAATAAGACCACGCAGGAGCTCACCGTCTCCGTTTATAAAGACATCAGCGACAAGCAAATCCTCAATGTGACCCGCAAAGTCGGCGAAGGCATCGCTGGCCTGGTCGCCCAGCAAAAAGTGCCACTCATTATCCACGAAACCCAGACCAATAACCGCATTCGGCATTTGATGAATAACCGCGAGCTGAAATGCTCTTTAAGTCTGCCCATTTTTGACCACCAGAATGAAGAGGAAGTCGTGGGGGTTCTTAATGTTGGGACCTATCAAGATGAGAGCCGTCTGGCGACACACACGGAAGAAGTTCTGGTCCGGCTGTCCAAACTCACCACCGAAGCATTCGGCACAAAATAGGGGCCAGCCCCCTATTAATTCAAAATGGAATTTCGGTAGCGGAAATATTCCTGCTGGATTTTATTGGATGCAATGGCATAGCTTCTGCTGCGATCGCTTATTTGATTAGCCATGATCAGTCCGAGTAATAAACCCTGTTCATTGACAATGGGGCCACCGCTGTCGCCAGGTTTAAGTTGAATGTTTACTTCCATAATCGCCACCGTATTGGTCGACACTTCCGTATACACCTGGATAATTTCTCCGGTCCGTTGCCTTTCCTTATTAAGCGTTGGATTGGCAAACGCAAGCACGCGATTGCCGATCCGTAATTGCGACGAATCGCCCAAAGCCATGGCCCGCAAGGGCAGAGGCGCCGCGATTTTGACCAAGGCCAAATCATCGGTGCGGCTGATGTGGACGACTTTGGCTTCAAATGTTTCACCTCCGGCCAGGCGCACATAAACATGTTGGGGGGCTTCCCCAATGATATGTTTGTTGGTGGCGATGATGCCAGAAGAGTCGATGATGATGCCTTGTCCGCTGCGTTGGGGGGCGCCCATGGAAATCATGCCATCGTGTTTTTGAGGAACGGCCCTATCTAGAGCTTTGATATCCACCAGGGAGGTTAATACATTTTGGCTGGATTTAGCGCTGCCGGAGCCGGCTGGCGAGACCAGGATACCGGAATTAGCCGTATCTCCTACGGACAGAGTCCCAGCCACGCCAGGGGCGCTGTCAAGGGCCCACAGGGCTGTGCCTAGGAGCAGGATCAGGAGGGTTCTGGTTAAATTTGCAATTCTCATATACGCCACCTTTGGGTAGAGTATATAATGCAAATTCGAGAAAGACGGCCTTCGGAGGCGGGTACGCGTAAGCGGTTCCCGACGTTCCTCTAACCCGTTGAATCAGATGGTTTTAAAGCATATTAGGAAAGACAAATACACTAGAAATAGCTGTCTGGGGCTTGACAGCTGTCATCGAAACGGAGGGGGCAGGCAATGCTTAAGCTGATCATCGGAAATAAAAATTATTCGTCCTGGTCTTTGCAGCCATGGCTGCTTGTAAAGTATTTTCAAATCCCTTTCGAAGAAGTCCTTATTCCCCTGTCTGAGGGCAGTTATCAATCCGAAATTGATAAATATTCTCCCGCCGGCAAAGTTCCGGTTTTAGTTAACGGAGCGATCAAAGTCTGGGAATCGCTGGCCATTTGCGAATACATTGCCGAGCTATATCCGGAAAAAAACATGTGGCCGCGCCAGATTGAGCGCCGGGCCTGGGCCAGAGCCGTGGCCCAAGAAATGCATTCCGGCTTCGTTCCTTTACGCACCCATATGCCTATGAATATTCGAGGATGGTATCCCGGCAAAGGGCGGACTGCGGAAGTGGGGTTTGATATCGTGCGGGTGCTGCAAATTTGGGAAGGATGCCGCCGGCAATGTAAAAACGACGGGCCATTTTTGTTTGGGCCTTTCACCATAGCCGATGCCATGTTTGCGCCGGTGGTCACTCGATTTAAGACCTATGGTGTCAAAATCATCAATGCCTCAGCGGAATATGCTCAAACCATGCGGGAGCTCCCGGCGTTTCAGGAATGGGAAGCGGCCAGCGTTAAAGAGCGCTGGGTGGTTCAGGAGTCAGAGATTTATAAGAATGATGTCGTAAAATTGTTGAGATAAGTTGCTAAAAGTCGAATATTGGATGGCGCGCGACTTACAGGGGCTTTTACACTACACCGAATGGCGTAATTTTTGTTCGGTGATCGAGAAAGCCAAAACAGAACATTTCCGATTATTTTGTTGACGTCAACAAAACGATACAAAGGGCCAAACGGGCCAGTAAAGATAGTCAGGACAGGATGCTTACCCGCTATGAATGTTAGCTTACTTTTAGAAAGAACGGCATTAAGCCGGCAGACTTACCAATAGAGGAAAATATTAGAAGATGGCAACGCCGATTAGGGGCGGAAGGTAAAGACCTTAAGATGAATAAGACGATCCAGAAAGGCCTGTATGAACATTACAAAGGCAAACGCTACGAAGTGCTGGATATGGCCATGCATAGCGAAACGTTGGAGCCGATGGTGATTTATAGGGCGCTTTATAACGGGGATTTTCCTTCAGGAACGATTTGGGTAAGGCCGTTGACCATGTTTAGTGAGATTGTGGCGATAAATGGAACGATGGTTCCGCGGTTTCGTTTTCTGGAGATCGGAGGGTAAATTTATTGGGCCGATGAGCCCATTTCTTCTTAAATATTTAACTTCCTATAAGATATGTTATGTTAAGTTTTTATATAGGAAACGACCGTTCAGGCGATTACTAAGCGATACCCATTCTCTTTAAGCCAACGCTCGTCTTCCTTATACTCCGGCAGCACCGCTTGCACAGCCTCCCAGAACCTCGCTGAATGATTTTTGTGCTTTAAATGCATGAGTTCATGCACAATCACATAGTCCACCACTCTAGGCGGTGCCATGATCAGGCGCCAGGAAAAGTTGAGTGCTCCCTGGTGACTACAGGAGCCCCACCGGGACTGAGCATTACTGAGTCGTAGCGATTTGAAGTACAGCCGCGTCACTGCGGCAAAATAGCCCGCCCGTTCGGCAATCCAGGTATGGGCTTGGGTTTTGTACCAATCTTCGATGCGCGCAACAGGATTTTCCAGAACTTGGCGGGAAATCCTTAAATCTTGCTCTAAAACCACGGCAGCGGGTATATCTTCATAAATGCGCAACGGGTACAGTCGCCCTAAGAACAAAAACTCCTCGCCATCCGTGAATTTTTTGGGCTCAGGAATGCGGCGTCGGCTAAGCTCCTGTTTGCGCAAGATCCAATCGGACTTTTTTTGAACGAAATGTTCAACGAGATGCAGTGGCATGCGCATAGGCGCCCGCACCACGAGTTGGCCATCCGGCATAATCGTGAGGCCAATCGAACGTCGCCTAGAACGTATGAATTCAAACGAGGGAAGATTTTTACAAGGCAATTTGCTCAGGTAGACGGCTGTGAGGTGTCATGGCCTCAATCGATTTAATCGTAATAACAGCCAAATGATAATTCGGGTCTTCCGCCCCAGCAAAATATTGGCGGAGCATAGGCACATTTTCAAAAACTACTTGCTTTTTAGCCAAGTCACTGCTGATCTTGGCCGTTCCGGTCACCCGGCAGTACCACATTTTGCGGTCGACATAGCACACTTCGACTTGCTGGTTAGATTTCAGTTGCGAAATAGTGCGGGATCTGCCCAAAAGCGCCAACAGCAATTCCCCATCGTCGGTCAAATACGGCATCATGGGGCGCACGTGCGGCTGATCGCCTTCGGCAGTTGCCAAGAAGCCAAACCCGGCATCACGAATGATATCTATGGCTTCGTCTTTGGTCATGAGGTTCCTTTCTATTTGGGATACGGTGTGTGTCCCTCAATTAAATTTATCAGTGCCGATGAGCTCACGGTTTTTGATGGCGATCATTTGAGCGCAAATGGACACGGCGATTTCCTCTGGGGTTTGGCTGCCTAAGTCCAGGCCCATGGGGATATGCACCCGTTTTAAAGTTTTGTCGCCCGTGCCCATTTTTTTTAACCGTCCAAAAAATTTGCTGCGTTTGGGCCGGCTGGAAATGACTCCGATGTAACCGGCATCAGACTTCAGCGCGACTTTCAAACATTCAAAATCGAATTCATTGCCTTGCGTGACAATGGCGATAAAAACATGGGGGTTAATTTTGATCTTGGCTAATTCGCGGGCATGGCCACCTACGATGATGCGGTCGGCATGGGGAAACCGTTTTTTATTGGCAAAGTTTTTGCGGTTATCAATGATGGTGATTTTAAATCCCAACATCCGGGCCATGGCCGACAATGGCAGCGCAATGTGTCCGGCCCCGCAAATTACCAAATGCTGCGGCAAAGCAAACGGTTCGATAAATACCTTCATCTGGCCGCCGCAGACCGATTCCCCTTCACGCCCAAAATAATTGTACATTACCGTCGATGGCTTTTGAGCGGCAATGGCCTTCAGGCATTCGGCAATGGCGGCTTTTTCATTGCGTCCCCCGCCGATGGTGCCCCAGGAAGAACCATCGTCAAAAACAATCATTTTAGCGCCGGTCTTGCGCGGGGTACCCTTGGGCGTGGCTTCGATAATGGTAGCAAAGGCGTACTGCCTGCCCTCCTCCACCGCCCGGAGGGCTTGATAAAAGATCTGCTCCATTATTTAACAGTGGCTTTGATAATTTTCTGTTCTTCTACAGGACGATCACCTGCCCCGGTGGCAGTGTTTTCGATTTTTTCCACCACATCATAGCCGCTGACCACTTCCCCAAAAATGGTGTGTTTATTGTTCAGCCAGGGCGTCGTCGCCGTGGTGATGAAGAATTGGCTGCCGTTGGTGCCGGGGCCGGCATTGGCCATGGCCAAAATGCCCTTACGGTCAAACTGCAGGACAGGGCTGAATTCGTCCTCAAATTTCCCCCCCCACAAACTTTCTCCGCCCCGGCCGGTGCCAGTGGGGTCACCGCCCTGGATCATGAAACTCTTGATCACGCGGTGAAAAATAAGGCCGTCGTAATATCCTTTTTTGGCCAGGCCGACAAAGTTTTCCACGGTCTTGGGCGCTTCATTGGGGAATAATTTGATTTCAATGTTCCCCTGGTTGGTTTCTAAAACGACGGTCGATGGTGAGCTCAAGGCATCCTCCTCTGCGCAACTTGTTAATGGGACGGTGGCAACAAAAACAAACATCAGTAACCTCAAAATTTTAAGCATGATCTTTCTCCTTGTAGAATTGTTTAAACCCTTTGATTTGTTGCCGTAAATGGTTGATTTCCTGGTCCATCAGGAGTTTGACGCGTTCAAAATTTTCCCGGTTCGAACGTTCGGCCTCCAGCTGCGTCTGCAGACGGTGGATCATTTTATTTTTTTCCAGCAGCAAGAGATCCATCTTGTGGATTTTCTCAGTGATGGGCGCCGGCATTTCTTCGGGTTGCAGGGGCACGTCAAAGGCCGTCGGCAGATGATCGATGACTTCAACCTTGGCCGATGGCTCCACCGAGGATTCCTGCACATGCGACCGCCCCCAGGAAAAATAAACCGGGCGGTTTAAGCTCAGGTACATTTCAGCGCTCAAGAGGCGATAGGCGACAAACATACCCGCGCACAGAACCAACAAAAAAATAACAATAAGCATACAGTCAAATTAAGTTATAATGCCGTTATGATTTCGTGCCTTTTGCTTTCCGCCGGCGAGAGTCGGCGTTTCGGTGCCCCCAAGGCGCTGGCGCCAATCGACCAGCAAACTGTCATTCAACGCCTGCAGACAATGCTGTTGGCCAGCAATATAGACGAAATCAAAGTGATTTTGGGGGCCCACCACACAAGCATTGCACCGCATGTATTTAACCACAACAAAGTCCGCATTGTCTATAACAAAGATTATAAATTAGGGCAAACAACTTCGGTTCAAGCCGGAATTTCAAGTGTGGACCCGGCCGTCGATGGAATCATGATTGTCCCTGTGGATTGCCCTTGGATCCAAACCTCGACGGTCGATCGACTCGTGGGTACATTTCAGGCCCAAAATCCTGCGCTACTCATTGCCACCTACCAAGGCCAACGGGGCCATCCACTCCTCATTAACGCCTCCCTCATTCCGGCGGTATTGTCCATTCCCGTCGACAAGGGTCTTAACAGTCTATTTACGGCCTTTCCGCCTGCCTTGCTGGAAATAAGTGACCCCGGCGTGGTAAAGACATTTAATACCCAGGCAGACTTAAAACACAAATAAAAATTTACGGGTTATTTAAAAACGAGTACTTTGGCGGTATACGATGTGCGGATATACGCATTACCCAAGAGTTTTTTCGGTTTGAGCTTTTTCCAGGCCCCGGTGGCATCAGACTGGATGTCGGTGATGGCATCGCCCCCCAAGATCGCGGCCTCTTGTTTAAGCTTAGGCAACACATCTTCCAGGGTCTGACGGCGTTCGGTCGTGACGGTGACCACGCCAATTTCCTGATAGGGTTGGTCAATCTGTTCCAAATACTGCACGTCGGCAATGGACCTTTTGGGCGGATAGAATTCCTCCGTGCTGTCCTTGGAATCGATTTGGTAAATCGTGCAACCGCTCAAGAAGAGCCCCCAAAACAAAAGGGGCAATAATGTTTTCATATGTTCAAATTATATTACCAAAAAGGGTGAATACAACTTATTTCTTCTCTTTCACTGCCCGTAAACCCTGAATAATTTTATCCGGAGTGATGGGCAGCTCCTTAATGCGCACGCCGATGGCGTCTTCAACCGCATTGGCAATGGCGGCGGAAGTCGGCAACAGCGAGGCCTCCCCCATCCCCTTGGCGCCAAAGGGGCCTTCGGGGTCGTTGGTTTCTACCAAAATGGAGTTCATTTTTGGGATGCCGATGGAACGTGGCACCCGGTAGCCGGCAAAATTGGCATTCAGCACCCGCCCGTTTTTAAACCGTAAATCCTCATAAAAAGTGTAGCCAATGCCCATGGCCAGCGAACCCTCGATTTGGGCTTCTACCGACTGAGGATTGATGGCCTTGCCGATGTCGTGTGCGTCCCACAATTCCAGCAGTTTGACCTCACCGGTGTCGGTATTGACTTCAACTTCCGCGATTTGGGCCTCAAACCCGTAACTACCGGACACATTGCCTTCGCCGGTGCGAAAATCAATGGGCGTGGTTTTGGGGTTGTAGCTGCCACGGCCGATGATTTGTTTGCCATAGTTAAAAGAATAGCACAGATCAAGGGCCTTATCGAAGTTGATGAATTTTTTTCCGTCGTTTCTAAACACCACGTGTTCGGCTTTGATGTCGAGATCGGCGACATTAAGGTTATGTTCTTTGGCCACGATTTCTAGGATCTGAATTTTGGCGTCCCGGGCGCCCAGGAGAGCGGCGTTGCCGGAAATAAACGTGACCCGGCTGGCAAAAGACCCGGTGTCAAAAGGCGTAATTTCAGTGTCGCCGGCTTTGCATTTGATGCGCGAAAAGCTGACCCCGAGTTCTTGGGCCGCGATTTGAGACAAGGCCGTATTGGACCCTTGACCAGTGTCAGCAGCGCCGGTAAATAAATACACCGACCCGTCTTCTTCCACTTTCACAATGGCGCCAGCGGACTCATGCGATTTATACATTTTGGATCCCATGACGTCGGCGGCGATGCCGATTCCTATCCCACGTTTGATATGTTTTTGTTTGCCATGCTTTTTGGTCCACCCGGCGGCCGCGCAGGCCTTTTCAATGCATTCGCGCAAGCCATTGGTGGTCAAGACCATTTTGTTGACCGTCACCATGTTGGCGTGGGTAATATTTTTGAGTCGAAACTCGACGGGGTCCATACCTAAGTCATTGGCGATCATGTCCATGTGGGACTCGATCGCAAAGCCGCTCTGCACCCCCCCGAAGCCGCGCATGGCGCCGCTGATCGGGTTGTTGGTGTAGACGCGGTAGCCGCTCATGCGAAAATGCTGTATTTTATACACCATGAAGATGCGCATAATGGCCGCGGCGAGCACGGTGGGGCCGTAACTGCAATACGCCCCGCCATCAGCGAGCACTTCACCGGTGATGGCTAAAATGGTGCCGTCTTTTTTTACCCCGGTTTTAATTTTATAAATCATGCCGTGTTTACGCCTGGTGGTGGTAAATTCTTCTTCACGGGTGAGCAAAATTTTAACCGGAAACCCACCGGCCTTTTTAGAAAGCAGGCAAGCGGCAAAATCCATCGGCAGCATTTCCAGCTTACCGCCGAAGCCACCTCCGGTGGGCATTTTAATCACCCGCACATCGTTTAAATCCATTTTTAAAGTTTTCGCCAGGGCCTCGCGGCATTTAAACGGAGCTTGGCTGGAGGACCATAAGGTGATTTTGTTCGTGAAGGTCTCCCACTGCCCCACGCACACGTGCGGTTCCATGGGCGCCGGATGAGCCACCGGACACCAAAATTTGTCTTCGCGCACGTAATCGGCTTCCTTCATGACCCGCTCGGGGTTGCCGAAGTTGACCGGTAAAATGACCGCGATGTTATTGAGCGACTCATGGATTTGAGGGGCGCCGGGCTTGATGGCCTCTTCGATCTCAAAGACCCCGGGAAGGATTTCATATTTGACATCAATGAGTCTTAGGGCCAAGTTAGCGGTCTCTTCATCCACCGCGGCCACAGCCGCCACTTCGTCGCCGATGTAACGCACCTTGTCGGACTCCAAAGCCATTTGATCGACGGTGTGGGGGAAAAAATATTCATTGGAACCAAATTTAATTTGATACGTGTCTCTGCTGGTGACAATGGCTTTAACACCGGGAAGGGCCAGGGCTTTCGTCGTGTCAATGCTGACAATTTTGGCATGGGGATGCGGCGAACGCAGCATCTTTCCAACCAGCATATTGGGGAAGCTGATGTCAAAGGCATATTTGAGCTGGCCGGTCACCACACCCCGGCCTTCCAGCCGCGGCACACTTTTGCCGACGGGATCCACATAATTGTCAAGGTATTTGGATTTGGTGGTGGTCAACGCCATTATTCGCCCCTTCCCATCGATTCTGCAGCCTGACGCACGGCCTCAAAAATTTTGGGATATCCGCCGCAGCGGCAGATATTGCCGTCCAGGGCATATTCAATGTCTTCTTGTGTTGGTTTGGAATTTTTTTCCAGCAAAGCGGTCGAAGACATGATCAGTCCTGGAATGCAAAACCCGCACTGGGCAGCCCCGTGCTGCACGTAAGCTTCCTGGACCGGATGCAGGCGATCCCCCTCCGCCAAACCTTCGATGGTGCGGATTTGGTCCCCCTGGCAATTGGCCGCCAGGGTGATGCAGGACAGCACGGCTTTGCCATTCTTAATGACTGTACAAGTGCCGCATTCGCTTTCCTGGCACGCTGTCTTGGTACCGGTCAACTGCAAACGGTCCCGCAAAACTTCCAACAGCGTTTCATGCCCCTGAAGTTCGAGCGGATAATCATTATTGTTGATGCGTAAGGAGAGGTTCATAATAGGGGCCTGGCCCCAATTTCTTCAATTGCTGATTTTAAACTGACCCGGAACATATGCTGCTTATAGTCGCTGGAACGGGTGTCGTAAATTTCTTTGGTCAAATGTTCGAGGGCTTTGACACCTAAGTCCGCGGAGGAAACTGACTGATTTAGAAAACCCTCCAAAGCATAATCCCGCTGCGCAAAAGCGGTGCCGTTGTTGATGCTCACCCGCGTGTTGGTCCATTGTTTGCCTTTGAGATGGGTTTTCACACACACAGCCAACAGCGGCACGTCCACGTGCATGGTTTTTTTCACCCGTCGGTAGGCCAAGTGGCCGCTGGGATCGTGCTTGATGGTAACGTGCGTAAATAGTTTTTCACTGCGGGCAGCATTTTTAAAAAAATCTTCCGCCGGCATGGCGTTCTCTTGCCCATCCGCGGACAAAAAATGCATGGTGGCATCCAAGGCAATCATGGCCGCACCCATTTCCGTCCAGGTGTAGCGGCAGGTCAAATTTCCTCCCACGGTCGCCATATTGCGGATGGGGTTGGTAGATATATTACGGCAGACTTTATGCAGCAAACTCAAATTATCCCTTAGCAACGGGCATTCGAAAAGTTCAGTGATGGTGGTCATGGCCCCGATCGACAAAACACCTTGGTTTAACTCAATGCCCTTCAGGTCCTGCGCTTTAGCCAGACTTAAAATATTTTTAGCTGTCTTGGTCCCCTTCGTTTTAAGCAATTTCAAGCTGTTAAGTAAAAACGTCCCTCCGGCCAACACTTTGGCGTCCTCCAGCTCTGTAAACAGCCGGGCCGCTTCTTTGGCAGACTCAGGCAAATGCAGGGTGAGGCGGTTCAGCAGCATATTGGTTAATTATAACAAACCCAATACTTCTTTAGGTAAATTTTTTAATGCCTGAGTGCCTAAGACTTTTACCGACCAACGCAGGATGGTCAGTTTTTGCTTAAGCTGTTGGTCCGGCACATCCACCTGGCTCAGGCGTTTGCGCGACAAGAAAAATACTTTACGCAAAGTATTAAAGACAATGCGGGCCTGCCGGGTGCGGTAGCTGCCTTTGAGAATGTCCTGCAAATTTTCAAAAGCCAAAGCACTCACCACTTTGTTGTAGTGGTCCATTTTTTGAATAAGGGCTGGCACCATGGAGTCAAAATATTGGTAACGGTCGACCACCACCAGGGTGTGCATGATTTCCACCTGCACAAATGCCGAGTCGGTGCTCCGCAAGCGGCGAATCAACGTCTTAAGGATGGGCGGTTTATCTGCTTTAAATACTTCCTCCGCGAATCTTTGTTTGAATATGCGGATGGCTGCGGCCATTTTATACGCACCCAAGGAGTCGTCGCCAATCATGGCCAGGAGGATTTCCTTACTCTCATTGGCATATTTCTCGGTGTAGCCATTGATCAAAGCCCGGTCATCAAAAATAGCCTCTCCCCCTAAATCAGCCCCTTCCAAGGGATCTTGTTCGGCCGCGTGCAGGGTGCCGGCACAGAACAGAACAAGCAGGGTTAAGAACACGCGGTGAAAGGTCATGACGCAAATTCCATGGAAATATCGAACGGTTGCCGGGTGTGGGTCAGGCCGCCGACGGAAATCCGCTCCACGCCGGTTTTAGCATAAGCACGCACATTGTGCAGCCGTATCCCGCCGGATGCCTCGAGTAAAATTTTGGATTTGGCCTGGTTGCGTAGATGCACTGCCTGCCGGATCGCCGCGGGCGTCATGTTATCCAACAGGAGAATGTCAGCCCCGCTTAAGAGGCCTTCTTTGAATTGCCTAAGGCTCTCCACCTCAAGCTCAACCTTTTTTTTGGTCTTGCTTCTGACCAGCGTCACCAGTTCCTGTAAATTCATTTTTCCGGCCGCCGAGGCGATATGATTGTCCTTAATCATGGGCATCGTGGACAAATCAAAGCGATGATTGACTCCCCCCCCGACTTTTACCGCATAACGTTCCAGCAACCGAAACAACGGCGTGGTTTTGCGCGTGTCCATAATGATGACTTTATAGGGTTTGACGGCTGCCACAAACGCCCGCGTTTGGCTGGCCACCCCCGATAAATAACTTAAAAAATTCACCGCGACCCGTTCGCCGCTCAGCAATGCCCTGGTCGAGCCATGCACCAAAACAATTTTAGTACCGGGCTTGATTTTTTGCCCCTCGCGGACCAACGTTTTAAAGGTGATGCCCCCATCCAGTTGCCGGAACGCCTGGGCGGCAAAAACCAGCCCGCAGACCACCCCGCCGGACTTCGCGATCAGGTCGGCAGAGGACCGGTAATGGGTCGGCACCAGCGAATTGGTGGTGATGTCGCCTTTGCCTAAGTCTTCCACCAGGGCTGCGGCCACTATTTTTTTTATGAAGGCAGGATTCATGATGGGATAAAAATCTGTATGGATTGGACCACGGCATCGGCGGCAGGCAAATTATTTTGCGGCGCTTCAATGCCCAATTCAGAAAACTTGGCCAAGCGCTTAATGTCATCATACACTAAGGTCAATTGTGCGTGCTGCTGCGCGTTGCCGGCCACAATGCGCCCTTTGATCATCTCCTGGGGTCTGATTTTGCGCAAGCTGCGGACATTGCGGATAGCCACAATGACCTCGATGAGTAACGGGATGTGCGCCTGTGAGTCGCCGTCCACTCTGACCGGTTTGGGCCACGCGGCCAGGGATAAACATTGTTCTTTTGGGTCCATGCGGCTATAAATCTCCTCGGTCACAAAAGGCATAAAAGGATGCATCATTTTCAAAGAATTTTTCAAGATATACAAGGCGCAGCGCTGGACCTGCGGTTGGTCCAATTTGGGTTTAATGAGTTCCAGATACCAATCGCAGAAACTGCCCCAAAAAAATTCCTGCACCAAGACTTCAGCCTCAGAAAAGCGATACGATTCAATGGCCTTTCCCACCTTGTCTAAGGTTTCCGCAAAGCGCTGCAGGATCCAGCGGGACGGCAAATCCAGGTGTGTGGTGTCCAACTCTTCATAGTCCCCCGCGCTTAAGGTAGCGGAACTATTCATGAAAACCAGCCGGGCCGCGTTCCAGATTTTGTTGGCAAAATTGCGGCCGATTTCAAATTTTTCCTTGGAGATAAAAATGTCCTGGCCGCAGTTGATGATCAAACTAAACCGCAGGGCGTCAGCCCCGTATTCCTGGATGATTTCCAGAGGATCAATGGCATTGCCCAGCGATTTGGACATTTTACGGCCCTTAGCGTCGCGCACGGTGCCGTGGATAAACACGTCGCTAAATGGCCTTTGACCCATAAATTCGTAGCCCGCCATGATCATGCGCGCCACCCAGAAAAAAATGATTTCCGAGGCGGTAAATAGCGCCTGGGTGGGATAAAAATACTTAAGGTCAGGATTATCTTTGGGCCAGCCCAGAGTCGCAAAAGGCCATAGCCAGGACGAGAACCAGGTGTCCAAAACATCCTCATCCTGTTTAAGAGCAGTCGTCCGCCCATGCTTGGCCTTGGCTTGGGCTTGGGCCTCAGCTTCGTTGCGGCCCACAAATGCATTGCCCTGTTCATCGTACCAAACCGGAATGCGGTGCCCCCACCAGATTTGACGGGAAATGCACCAGTCGCGGATGTTTTCCATCCAATTGGTGTACACTTTTTCCCAATGGTCCGGATAAAAATGGATCTCTCCAGATTTAACCGCCTCCAAGGCCGGACGGGCCAGCGGGGCCATCTTTACAAACCACTGTTTGGATAAATACGGTTCTACCACCGTGTCGCACCTATAGCAATGTCCGACCGCATGTTTGTGTTCTTCAATTTTAACCAGTACATTCTGCGCTTCCAAGTCGGCCACCACGGCGCGGCGACCGGCAAAGCGGTCCAGGCCGCTGTATTTTCCCGCCCGGTCATTTAACTTTCCGTCGGGGTGCAAGATATTGACAAACTCTAAATGATGCCGCTTGCCCATGCCAAAGTCATTGGGGTCGTGCGCCGGTGTGACCTTGACCGCACCAGTTCCAAAAGCCGGATCCACAAAATCATCGGCGATGATGGTAATTTCGCGGCCAATGAGCGGCAGGACCAATGTCTGGCCGATCAAGGCGGCATACCGCTCGTCCTTAGGGTTAACGGCGACTGCCGTGTCCCCCAGCATGGTCTCCGGCCGGGTGGTTGCAACCACTAATCCCTTTTGAGGGGCATTTTTAAAAGGGTAGCGAATAAAATACAATTTGCCGTTTTTCTCTTTATGTTCGGCTTCTTCATCGGAGAGCGCGGTCTGGCAGCGGGGACACCAATTAATGATGTATTGGCCCTGGTAAATCAAATTTTTATTATAGAGGCGGATGAACACTTCTTTGACGGCGTCACTGTATTCCTCATCCATCGTGAAGCGGGCCCGGTCCCAGTCGCAGGAAGACCCCAATTTTTCCAGCTGATGGATGATGGTGTTGCCGTATTCCTGTTTCCAGGCCCAGAGTTTTTTGAGGAATTCTTCCCGGCCTACATCCTGGCGGCGTTTGCCTTCTTTAGCCAAATCTTTTTCCACCACATTTTGGGTGGCAATGCCGGCATGGTCGGTGCCGGGCATCCATAAAGCCTCAAAACCTCGCATCCGCTGGTAGCGCACCAAAATATCCTGCAGGGTGTTATTTAAGGCATGGCCCATGTGCAAAATGCCGGTGATATTGGGCGGTGGGATGACGACCGTAAATGGCGTGCGCTCTGGGTGTACGACGGCATGGGACACATGGCCGGCTTTCCATACCTTCAGCCATTTACTTTCGGTTTCCTGGAAATTGTAACGGGGGGACAGTTCGGACATTACTTCTTGTCTTTAAGCAGTTTGTATTCGATGCCATCAACCAAGGCTTCCCAGCTGGCTTCGATGACATTCTCATGCACGCCGACGGTGGTCCAGGAGTCATGTTCGTCCTGCGATTCGATCAAGACCCGCACCCTGGCCCCGGTCCCTGCTTTGGTGTCTAAGACCCGCACCTTATAGTCGGACAAATGCATGTTCTCGACGCGGGGGTAGAATTTGCGCAAAGCCGTGCGCAGGGCCCGGTCCAAAACCTCCACCGGGCCGCGGCCTTCGATGTTGGCCATTTCTTCATGGCCGCTCACCTTCAAACGCACGGAAGCGTGGGCGCTGACTGTGCCGTCGGGCTTTTTTTCGGTCAAAACTTTAAACTCATGCAAATGGAAAAAAGGCTGATACAAATGCAAGCGCCGCTTCATGAACAATTCAAAAGACGCGTCCGCCCCTTCAAACTGATAACCCTGGTATTCTTTTTCCTGGAGCTCCTGCATGATTTGTTTAGCTTCGGGAGAATTCTTATCCAGCTGGATGTTCATCTTCTGGGCCTTGAGCACAATGGGCATTTTACCGGCCAATTCTGACGTCAACAACCGGCGATGATTGCCCACCAATTCGGGATTGATATGTTCGTAGGCCAGGGGGTTCTTTAAAATCGCGTCGATGTGCACCCCGCCTTTATGGGCAAATGCGGAATGGCCGATAAACGGATGATTACTGGCCAAATTGTAATTGCTCACCTCGCTGATGTAGTAGGCAGCATCCATCAGCAATTTGATTTTCTGATCGGAGATGGATTTTCGGCTGAGTTTGGTGTGGGCAATGGACATGATGGTGCATAAATCCGCGTTGCCACAACGCTCCCCCATACCGTTAAAGGTGCCCTGCACCTGAACGCACCCGGCGTTGATGGCAGCCAAAGAATTGGCAACGGCTAAATCTTGGTCATTGTGCGTATGGATGCCCAAGGGGGTCTTGATTTTCTTCTTAACCACCTTCAGGATGGCGGTGATTTCCTCCGGCAGGGTCCCTCCGTTGGTATCACATAAAATAATGCAATCCGCCCTAGCCTTCTGCGCCGCCAGGATGGTCTTGAGCGCATAGGCAGGATTTTTCTTGTAGCCGTCAAAAAAATGTTCCGCATCATAAAAGACTTCGCGGCCGGACTTTTTCAAAAAGGCCACTGACTCTTCGATCATTTTTAAATTTTCATCAAGCGTCGTTTTAATGACATCTTTGACGTGCAAGTCCCAGCTTTTGCCGAAGATGGTGACCGTGGGCGTGGCCGAGGCCAACAACTCATTCAAATTCGCATCGTCGGCGGCTTTAATGTTGGCCCGTCGGGTGGAACCAAAAGCCGCCAGTTTGCTGTTCTTAAGCTTATGGCCCTTCATGACTTCAAAAAATTCTTTGTCCTTGGGGTTAGAGCCCGGCCACCCGCCTTCGATGTAATGAACCCCCAGCTCATCGAGTTTGTCGGTGATTTTGATTTTATCGTTGACCGTGTAGGACACTCCCTCGGTTTGAGAGCCGTCGCGCAAGGTCGTGTCATAAATGATGAGCTTAGGCATACGTCACGAGTTTTTTAAATTTGCTCCAGTTTAAAGGCTTTATGCAGGGCCTTAACGGCTTTGTCCGCCAAATCCTGTTGGATAATACACGAAACGCTGATCTCCGACGTGGAGATCATTTCAATGTTGATGGCCTCATCGGCCAAGGTCTTAAACATTTTAGCGGCGATGCCGCTGTGCGACCGCATGCCGGATCCGATGAGCGAGACTCGGGCAATGTTGCGGTCTTCCAAAATCTCTCCGGCGCTGATGCGCTCGCCGATTGCCGAGGTGGCCTTGATGGCCTTATTCAGATCGGCTTTGGGCACGGTAAATGAAATGTCGGACAATTTGTCATGCGGCACGTTTTGCACAATGGTGTCCACGTTGATGCCCTGCCGGGAAATTTCGCCGAAAATCTTGGCGGCAATGCCTGGCTTGTCCGGCACCGAACAGATGGTGATTTTGGCTTCACTCTTGTTGCAGGTCACCCCGCGCACCGCAATTTCTTCCATTTTCTCGGTTTCTTTGACGATCATAGTCCCTTCCTCCTTGGAAAAACTGGAACGCACATGCAAAGGAATATTAAAACGTTTGGCCACTTCGATGGAACGCGCTTGCATGATTTGCGCCCCCAGCGAAGCCATTTCCAGCATTTCATCAAAGGTGATGGTCTTGATTTTGCGGGCTTCCGGGACAATACGCGGGTCAGTGGTATAAATCCCGTCGACGTCCGTGTAAATTTCACAGACCCGGGCCTTTAAGGCCTGGGCCAGCGCCACCGCAGTCAAGTCCGAGCCCCCGCGGCCAAGGGTGGTGATGTCATCATTGGAGGTCACCCCTTGATATCCCGCCACGATGACAATTTTATTTTCCTTAAATGCCTTGTTGATGCGTTTGCCGTCAATGGTCATGATCCGGGCTTTGGTGTGGGTCTTGTCGGTTTTGATCCCCACTTGCCGGCCGGTGAACGAAATCGCGTCGAACCCTAAGGCTTTAATGGCAATGGCGAGCAAGGCGCAGGAAATTTGCTCCCCGGTGGAAAGCAGCATGTCCATTTCCCGCTCCGGCGGCGAGGTCGACAGCTGCAACGCCAGGGCTTCCAACTCGTCGGTGGTGTCCCCCAGGGCGGAAACCACCACCGCAATGTCATTATGTTTGTTTTTATTGGCCACCACCCGCTGGGCCACATTTTTAATGCGCTCAATGTTGGCCACCGAGGAACCGCCAAATTTCTGCACGATGATGTCTTTGTCCATGTGTTTTTCCTACGTTTTTAAAAAAGAACGGATGAGTTCTTCTCCGCTGCTAAACTTGACCTTGGTCTTGGCGGCGGCCGACTCGGAATATGATTTTGCCGCGTTGGGCGTAATTCCCTGTCCATACATCACAAAAGGCACTGGGTCCTTAGTGTGGACGCGTTTGCCGACCGGCGTGGGATGGTCGGGAGCGACTAGAATGCGGGCAGTCTTTACTTTGCGCGCATAGTCAAGCAAGGTGCCAACCACATCCTTATCAAAACGCTCAATGCATTCCTTTTTGGCTTTCCAGTCGCCGTTATGACCGGCCTCATCCGGGGCCTCCACGTGCACATACACAAAATCATTTGTCTTTAGCGATTGGACGGCGTAGTCGGCCTTGCCTTTATAATTCGTGTCGTAATAGCCGTTGGCCCCGGGAACAGACAACACCTGTAATCCCACCAAACGTCCGATGCCGTTGACCAGATCCACGGCGGAAATGACCGATCCACTTAACCCGTAACGGCTTTTAAACGCCGGCAGGTGCGGCCGACCACCCTGCCCCCAGATCCAGATCATGTCGGCAGGATTTAAGCCCGCATCCAACCGCATTTTGTTGACCGGATGATCTTTGAGTATTGCTTGCGACCTCTGCATTAAATTGAGCAGGATTTGGTTTTGCCCACCGCTGGGAAAATATTTTGAAATCGATTGATTCACAATATCGTGAGGCGGCGTGGTCTTAACTCTTAAGAGTGATTCGACGCTTAAGGTTTTGATCACAATCAAATGCCGGTAGCTTTTCCCCGCATAGAAACGCACCTCGGGTGCGGCAATCCCACGCTGCAAATCTTCAATGAGGGTCTTTGCCTCTTCGGTGGTGATGTGTCCAGCGCTGTAATCAAACATTTTTCCATCGCGGATGTTCACCAGATTGCAGCGAAGCGCCACTTCATCGTCTGCCAGCATGATCCCTAAATTGGCCGCCTCCAGCGGGGCCCGTCCGGAAAAATTCTTGGTAGGGTCATATCCTAACAATGCCAAATTGCCCACATCAGAACCGGATGCCATGCCATCGGGAATGGTCTGCACCAGGCCGCTTAAGCCGTGCTGGGCCAGGTAATCCATATTGTCTGTTTTGGCCGCTTCCAGCGGCGTCTTGTCCCCTAATTGCTTGACCGGCTCATCCGCCATGCCATCCGGGACTAA
This sequence comes from Candidatus Omnitrophota bacterium, assembly GCA_021731625.1. Lineage (GTDB taxonomy): Bacteria > Omnitrophota > Gorgyraeia > Zapsychrales > Fredricksoniimonadaceae > JAKFXC01. The sequence continues at coordinate 4,076 of JAKFXC010000014.1, read as the reverse complement.
AATAGCGAATTTCATAATGATAATTCCGTGCCAGCCAGGGTAACCCGAATTAATCTTGCCATCTGTTTCCGGCTGGATGCCTGCCCCAGGATTTGGCCTTGAGGGTTAAGCACATATCCTTGATAATTTTTCTGCACCGTATTGGCCACCACCAGATCGCAGCCGGCTTTCGAGAATAGCTCTTTTGTGAGTCGGCTGGCATTCTGTCGGGTCAGACTCGGCTCCAGCTTAAAACCCACCAGCCTACTCTCTGGCGAAAGAGGTTTAATTTTTTCAATCAATTTTTCCGTCGGCACTAAATGCAGCGACCAGCGTTTTCCGGAGCGAACTTTGGATTGCACAATCCCTGCCGGTTTAAAATCTGAAACCGCCGCGGCATGCACAATCACATCATATTTTTTGGCACATTCCGCCTTTAAAATGCGTGCCAGCTCGTCAAAAAATTGATATTTGATGACCTTAATGCCTTTGGCTTTGAAGGCATCGCTAACCGGTCCTTCTAGTAAAGTCACCTGTGCCCCGACTTTGTGAAATTCTAACGCCATTAAATGTCCCAGCTGTCCGCTGGATCGGTTACTTAAGACCCGCACGCTGTCAATCGCCACCCAGGTTGGGCCGCAGGTAATGAGCACCTTCATGGCTACAACCCAATCTCTTTTAAAATCACCTTACGTTCGGCCGGCAAAATTTTGGGCTGCGGCAAATCCTGCATGGCTGTCTTCGGATCCTTTAAACCATGACCGGTCAAGGTGCAGACCAATCGTTTGCCTTTTTTAGCTTTAAAATATCCGGCTTTTGAGAGCTTGATTACGCCGGCCACCGAAGCCGCTGATGCCGGCTCCGCAAAAATGCCAAACGACGACAGCAACGCATACGCCGCCAGGATTTCCTGGTCCGTCACCGCATCAATCAATCCCTTGGACTGATCCCTGGCCGCTTCCGCCATTTTCCAACTGGCAGGATTTCCAATGCGAATGGCGGTAGCCACTGTTTCTGGATTCGGCACAACCTTCCCTAAAACAATCGGGGCCGCGCCCGCCGCCTGGAACCCCAGCATGACTGGCAACGTTGCTGATTTCCCCGCCTTATTATATTCCTGATACCCTTTCCAATACGCGGTGATATTGCCGGCATTGCCGACGGGTATCGCGTGGTAATCGGGCGCATCGCCTAAAAAGTCGCAAATTTCAAAAGCCGCTGTCTTCTGCCCTTCAATGCGGAAGGGATTAATGGAATTGACTAGTTCCACCGGGTACTTGGCCGTGATTTCCTTGACCAAATCTAAAGCCGCATCAAAATTCCCATCGATAGCAATCACCTGGGCCTGGTGCACCATGGCTTGGGCTAATTTGCCCAAGGCAATATTCCCATTGGGAATGAGTACCACGCATTTCATGCCCGCCTGAGCAGCATAGGCCGCGGCTGACGCCGAGGTGTTGCCCGTCGAAGCGCACATGACCACCCGGCCGCCCTTTTCCTTGGCTTTAGAGATCGCCATGGTCATGCCGCGGTCTTTAAAGGATCCCGTTGGGTTTAGGCCCTCATATTTTAAAAACACCTGCAGGCCGGTCAATGCATTAAGCACCGGCGCGGGAATCAATGGGGTGTTCCCCTCATATAAGGTGACCACCGGAGTCTTGGCGCTTACCGGCAAATATTCGCGGTAATGCTCAATCAAGCCAGTCCAACGCATTATAATTTCTCCATCCGAATAGCGACGGGCTTGCTACGGACAACGGCAAGGTGGGTGATTTGTTCCAGGGCATCGCGCACCGAGCGCTCATTGGCCACGTGGGTCAACATGACCACCGGCACCGTCGATCCCTTATTTTCTTGCTTTTGGTTGACCGAGGCAATGCTGATATTATGCTGGCCCAGCACACCGGTGATAATCGACAGAACCCCGGGCTTATCCACCACCATGAACCGGATATAGAATCGCGTCTCCACCTCGTCGATTTTGCGCAGTTTCACCCCTTCTTGTTCCTCAGTGGGGTTAAAAATCCAGGCCGGCATTTGCACGTCTTTACGTATGCCTAAATTGATCGTGTCGCTGACCACCCCAGCGGCGGCTGTCATTTGCCCGGCCCCTTGGCCCTCGATAAACACATCGCCCATAGGATCCATATCCAGAAAAATGGCATTGTCCACTCCATCCACCGTGGCTAAACCATGGTCTTTGGGCACCAGAGTCGGATGCACCCGTACATCGAGCGCGTTGCCGATTTTCTTGGCAATAGCCAGCAAACGGATGGTTAAATTCAAATGATTAGCAAACTCAATGTCATCATGCGAAATATGGTTGATCCCCTCCACATGAAAATCTTTGATGGACACGAACTTCCCCTGGGTCAAAAACACCAGGATGGCCAGCTTGTGCGCGGCATCGATGCCGTTAATATCCAAAGTGGGATTGCTCTCCGCGTACCCTTTTTCCTGGGCCTCTTTCAAAGCCTCCTGAAACGTCAATCCTCGCCGGGACATTTCGCTTAAGATAAAATTGCAGGTGCCGTTGATGATCCCGTAGACCCCGTTAAATTTATTGCCCGCCACACCTTCGGTAATGGTGCGGATAATGGGAATGCCCGCTCCCACCGCCGATTCAAAATAAATCATGCGGTTATTGGCATTGGCTTCCTGAAACAATTCCTGGCCGCAGGTGGCCAAAAGTTCTTTGTTAGCCGTGACCACATGTTTGCCGCTGCGCACCGCCGAGAGGAGGATTTCCTTGGCCGGGTTGAGGCCGCCAATAAGTTCAATGACGATATGGATGTCTTTATCATGAATGACATCGTGAAAGTCAGACGTCAGCAAGGTTTGTTCCAGCCCAGGCGACGGCTTCTTTCCAATGCTGCGGTCCGCAATGGTCTTGATAAAAAAATCTTTTTTATACTTATCGCGAAAGAATTTGCGGCGATTCTTGAGGATTTTAACCACCCCCTGCCCCACAATCCCGTAGCCGATAAGTCCTATATTAACGGTTTCCATCACCTTATCCCTGTTGAGCCGAATATTGTTCGATTTTAGCCAAGACGTCGAGCGCCTGGGTGGATATTTTGCCAAACTGAACATGCACGCTGTAGATCAAATTGCGGATTTTTTCACGGCATTCTACCACCACCCCGCCTAGATCTATTTTATCATTAAGAAAAGGAGTTTTTAACTCAATGCTGATGGTGCTCCCCTTGGGAAAGGACGTGGTGGAGCTAAAACTAACCCCTCCGCGGCCGATATTGTGCACCTGGCACATCTCATATGACACGTCTGACGATCCCTGCATACGGCAAGAAAGCATAAAATTGCGATAAATCCGAACGTTCTTCCTACGGTCTTTAAACGGTGCGTTCATAGTTAGTCCTTTACTTGGTTTACTAAAGTCGGGACGGTGAGATTTGAACTCACGACCTCTTGAACCCCATTCAAGTGCGCTAATCCAACTGCGCTACGTCCCGTAAAGTTAAACGAACACCCATAAATATATATTCTAGAACCGCTTACAGAAAATCTGATGTTAGCCTTTTAAGACCCGGTATTATACACAACAATGCGGAATGTGGAAAGCATTTTTCGAGCCGGCGTGCGCTTTAATAAAAATCTCGTAGGATTGGACTTACGTTCAAACCCAGGAAGCCCCGGAGGTCAGTCAAAGGTTGGATGTTGATAATGACCGGCTCAAAGCCTGGGGCGTTTTGGAGTTGCTCCAGCATGGCGGGGTCTGGGCGAAACTGCATTTTGCCTTTGCTACTTCGGGTCTGTACATCTATATTAGCCGGAGTTAAGTCGATGCCCCCGGTGTTCGATACTTCCATAGCCTTATCACCGATGATGACAATTGGACCTTCTTCGATCTTCGTTTTTACCGTAATGGAGCTAATCGTTGTTATATTCAACTTTTTAACTGCCTCTTTGTCAGCGTTTACTTCCTTAGTAAGCTCTGACTCAAAATGATGGGAGTATCCTAAACATTGTGTCTGGGGAGACACTCGTGATAAACTTAATGCATGAAAAAGAAAGGCCCTAAAATGAATCCCCAGAACATGAGGTTAACCCCCGATCAGCTGGAAACCATGCTTGAG
>JAKFXC010000085.1 GCA_021731625.1 Candidatus Omnitrophota bacterium | reverse complement strand
TGGGCATTAAACCATCCCAAGTGCAGCAGCGTTTAAACCTCTTGCTGATGGATGAGATCATTGAGAAAAACGGCAACTATTACCACATCAAGGACAAATTGTTTAAGTATTGGATCAAGTTTGTGTACGAGCGGCGGCTCAAGGCCATTGAGCTGGAAGTGGGTAGAAGCCGCAAATTATTCAAAGAAGAAATCAGCAGAGCGGTCAATGATTTCCAAATGATTGCCCGCAAAGATTTGGCCAGCCGCATGATTGACCTGGTGTATAAGTTCGACGGTGAGGCCTTTGAGCTGGCCGGCCGGCGCTATAAGCTCGCCATGTTCCGGGACATTGTGCCGGTGAAGCTGCGCCTGGGGGCCGGCAATTTTCTGGATGCCATCAGCGCCCGGGGCGAGGAAGGCCATTGGTTGATTGTTTTGAAAAAGGACCCGCTTCTCGACAATGAACTCAACATATTCTTGGAAGAGATCAAGAGAATGTCGCCCCGGCCGCAGCGATGCGTGATCGTTTCCTTAAGCGGCTTGGATGACAATGCCAGGGTCCGAGCCCTGCAAGAAAAGTTGTGGGTGTGGAATGAGGAAGAAATCAATACGCTGATGCACCTCTACGACGAGCCACACATGGTGCGCTAACCAATGATCCTAGGCGTCCTCGCTGATACACACTCTTTGCCTTTACCCGCCAAGATGCTACAGGCCTTTAAATCGGTCAAACTCATCATCCATGCCGGCGATATTTGCGACCAGACTACGCTCAAGATCCTGCAGAACATCGCTCCGGTGAAAGCGGTCCAGGGCAACATGGAGGAGGCGCTGGTGCGGAAAAAATTGCCTTTGCAGGAAATCATTCAAGTGGAAGGCCGCCGCATCGGGGTTTGCCATGGGCACGAGGGTGGGGCCAAGGAGGCCCTCGCCAACGCCCGGGCCCAATTTAAGGACAACCCGCCGGACATTGTGATCTTCGGGCACTCGCATCGACCGCTCAACGAGCAGATCGGGCCGACCCTGTTCTTTAACCCTGGAAGTCCCAATGATAAGGTGCGGGCGCCGTATTGTTCCTACGGCCTGATCGACGTGACCGGTGGCCACCTCAAAGCCTCGATCGTTAAGCTCTAGCGTACAACTTCCGTAGCCTGTATTTTATCCCATTGTGTGGCAATTCCCTGGGCCTGGTGCCGGTCAATACCGACATCCAGCTTGTGAGTGACGTGTGGTTGTTGCTAGGCGGGCCGAGAAACTAGTGGTAAAACGAAACGTATGTTGTAAAATAAAGATTCTCTATGATGCAGCGACTGTGGGCGCCCTGGCGCGAAAAATATATCACAAAGGTGATCAAGGACCAGCACAAGGGCTGCGTGTTTTGCCGCATGGTAAAATCCAAGGCCGACGCGAAAAACTACATTTTCTTGCGCGGAAAACTGACCTTCGCGGTGCTTAACATTTATCCTTACAGCAACGGGCATTGCCTGGTGCTGCCCATCCGGCACGTCAATGATGTCAGCAAAATGACCAAGGCAGAGCTGGCGGACATGATGGACGTGCTTATTCAAACCAAAAATTTACTGAAGAACAACTTGTCCCCCCACGGGTTCAACGTCGGGTTGAATCTGGGCCGCTTAGCCGGGGCCGGCATTCCCGGCCACGTGCACATGCATGTGGTGCCGCGTTGGAAAGGGGACCACAATTTCATGCCGGTGATCGGGCATAGCAGGGTGATGTCCCAGTCGCTGAAACTCATTTACAAACTACTGACCCATGCGATCCCGCCAAGACATCGAAGAGCTCGAGGGTAAGACCTTAAGCGCTTACGCGATGAAATCCAAAGATTCCGCCGGCCGGACCCACGAGGAACCCGCGCACGAGGGGCGGACCTGTTACCAACGCGACCGCGACCGCATCGTGCATGCGGAGGCCTTTCGTAAGCTGGAGTACAAGACCCAAGTGTTTGTGATTTTCGAAGGCGATTATTACCGCACGCGCTTGACCCACACCATCGAAGTGGCCCAGCTGGCCCGCACCATCGGACGCAATTTGGGCCTCAACGAAGATTTGATCGAGGCCATTGCCCTGGCGCATGATTTGGGCCATCCGCCGTTTGGCCATGCCGGCGAAGAGGCCTTGGACGAGATCGTTCGCCGGGCCAACCCCAAAGGGTTTAACCATAACTTACGTTCTTTTGAAATCGTCACCAAATTTGAGAAAAAATACCCGGATTTTCCGGGCCTCAATTTGACGAGGGAAGTGCTGGTGGGCATTTTAAAACACCAGACCGTCTATGACACGCCCGGCGGGGGGGTCTACCGTGAATACAAAGAAGGCCCCACCCTGGAAGCCCAGGTGGTGGATATTGCGGATTCCTTGGCTTACTTAAATCATGACGTGGACGACGGGCTGACCTCGGGCTGTATTACCGAGGAAGATTTAATGGACAGCCGGTTGTGGCAGAAGGCGATCCAAAAAGCAGGGCTGACCCCGGGCGCGCACAACGGCCGTAACATGTTCAAATACCAGATGGTCAAGGAACTCATCGACATGCAGGTCAAAGATCTGTTGGCCACCACCGACGGGCGTCTGAAGGAATTGGATTTTAAGTCGTCTGCTGATGTCAAACAGCGCAAGGAATACGTGGTGGGATTTTCTTCCACCATGAAGACCGAGCGCGACCAATTGCAGAATTTGCTCAACACGAAGCTCTACCACCACTGGCGGGTGGAGCGCATGACTTTTAAAGCCAAGCGCATCCTGGGGGAGCTCTTTAAAGTCTACCTCGACAACCCCAAACAGTTGCCATACCACATCTACCCGCGGGAAGAAAAGTTTAACGAAGCGCAAAAACATGAACTGATCGGCAATTACCTGGCCTCCATGACCGACCGGTTTGCCATCGACGAGCACAAACGCTTGTTTGACACGTACTCCAAAGTATGAACGTAGCCGCTGCCAAACGTTATCGCCTCATCCTGTCCGCCGTGCATATGGTGTACCGGCTGGTCAATTCCACCTTTTCGGTGAAAGAACTGTCGTTGCGCCTGACCCGGCTGTTGTGCCAGTTTGTGAAGTCTTCATCCGCCAGCATCTATATTCTCGACGAGAACAAGAAGCGTTTTGTTTTTGTGGCCAGCTTCGACAATAAAATCAACATTTGGCAGGACAAGGGCCGGGACTTAGGGAAAATCCCCCCCCAGGCCCTGGACGTGGCCCGGGGCAAGACCGTGTTTGAAGGGCATGCCATCGGTCTGCCCCTGGTGGCCGACGATTACCTGGGGGCCATTTTTGTCCGCCGCTTGGGCGGGCAGCCCCCGTTTAACCAATTCGACCGCGAAATGCTGGGCGTCTTCGCAGAGCAAGCGGTCACCGCGGTCAAAAATCTGCAGTTCCAGCAGCAGCATGAAAAAGTGATTTTAGGGAGCATCCGTTCGATCGGCAATTTCATGCAAAAGCAGGGGCGTTTGGGGCTTATCCACACCCCCGCGTATACCCTGATCGTGCGGCAGCTGGCCTTCCAACTGAGGGTCAGCCACGAGGGGGTGAAGTCCCTGGAGTATGCCGCGCTGCTGCATGATATTGGCATCATTGATGTGCCGTATGCGATTATGTCCAAGCAGGGGGCGCTCTCCGCGCAGGAAATCCGCATGATCCGCTCGCACACCGTGCACAGCGTGGCCTTGATCAAGCCGGTGGAATTTTTAAAGCCGGTGCTGCCTATTATCTTGCACCATCACGAGCAGTACGACGGAAGCGGCTACCCGTCGGGGCTTAAAAAGGAGCAGATCCCCCTCGGTGCCCGCATCATCGCGGTGGTGGATGCGTTCGAGGCCATGGTGCAGGGTCGGCCCTACCGCGGCGCCCTCTCCGTCGACAATGCCCTTGAGCAGCTCAAGCGCAACCGCGGCACCCAGTTTGACCCGCGGGTGGTGGACGCGTTTTGCGCCTTAACCGGGCAGAAAAAATTTAGAAAATTACTGTATTTAATGAAACATTAGATTTATAATATTTTTTATCTTTCTATTCTTATATGAATATTAATTATAAACAGCCGCAATTTGAGCTTTTCCCTGGAAATTCCTCCACTTTGGAAGATTTGAACCGCCCCAAGTTCTTTTTGGCCAATCTGACCCTGTCGATGGAAAGTCTTGTCATTCTGACCATTTTGGGTATAATGATGGCGCTTTTTTCGTTTTCTTTAGGCGTCGAGCGCGGCAAGCAATTGGCCGCCCAGGCCCTGGATGAACGGGTTTCCGCGGCCTGGAGTTTGGCCCCGCGCAAACCAGCTTTGGCTGTCGCGGCGCAGCAGCCTCCGAAGGGGGTAGCAGCCCGCGCCACAGCTCCAGTTCCAACCGGTAAACCATTGGCCAAAGCTGCGGCCTTAGGAAATGCCGGTTTTGTGATCCGTAAAACCGTCGCGGATGCGTCGCGGTTTACCATCCAGATTGCCTCGTATAAAAATGAGGGGCTTGCCAAGCAATTGGCATTGGGTTTGAAGGCCAAAGGTGGCCAAAGTTTTTTGATTAAAAAAGGTGATTTTTGGCTGGTGTGCCTCGGGCAGTTTTCCTCGACGGAAAGTGCGGAAAGTGCCCGACAAAAGGTCCAGTCAAAGTTCCGTGATTCCAGTGTAAGGAGATTTTAATGTCACTGCATCCCTCGTTAAAAATTGACAAAGCCGGCGTTTCTCAGCGTTCGGTCATGACCCGCATCGAACGCATCAAAGAATTGATGAAGAAAAGCCTTTGGAAGGAAGACACCGCCGTGACTGGGTTACCCAAGACCAAGATCATCCGCATCAAGGCCAAGAAAAAAGTCAAGGCCGATGACACGGCCGCTCCCGGCACCGAAGGCGCAGCCGGCGCACCAGCCGCAGCAGGCAAACCCGCGGCTGCCGCAGCCAAACCCGCCGCGGGCGCTACCAAAAAATAGCCCATCACCATGAACATAAAAGCGACAGGCGTATCGGTATTCCTTGTGGTGGCAATGGCCGCAAACGGAATGTGCGCCGATTTTCCTTTTTTGGGGGAAGTCACCAAAGGCCCGGTCAACGTGCGGGCCGGCGCCAACACCAATTTTGAGGCCGTGGATAAATTGATGCAGGGCGCCCAGGTGGTGGTCCTGGCCAAGAGTTATGAATGGTATAAAATCCAAATGCCGTCGAGCGCGGCAGCGTATGTGCGCAGCACCTATATTATGGAACATGGCAACAACATGGGAGAAGTCACCGGCAGCAATTTGAATGTGCGCGCCAAGGCCGATGGCAATGCCTCCGTGGTCGGTCAACTGGGCAAAGGCGATGTGGTGAAATTACTGGCCAAGGTGAATGACTGGTGGAAGGTGGAACCGCCCGCCGTCGCTGTCGCCTGGGTGCATGCCGATTTCATGCGCAAGAAATCTTCTCAAGTGGCTCATCTGATGCGTAAGCCATTGGCCCCGGTGCTGGATGAACACAAGGCGCCGGTCCCGGTGGTCGCCGCTGTGGTCACGAGGGCTCCGGCGCCCACGGTTAAACGCACGACCTCAACGACCTCGGTGGAGATTCAGGGCAAATTGGAATTGTTACCGGCCCACGTGCAGGATGCGCATTATCAAGTGGTGGTGTCGGCGTTGACCGCTTATTATATCCAAGATGTTCCTGGCTTGGAGCGATTCAATAAAGCGATGGTGCACATCGAGGGTATTGTGTTGCCTGAAGACAAACCTACCTTATATCCCCTCGTGCAAGTTAAAAAAATATCCCTGGTCCTGTGATGACCGACGTCTTGGGTCTCATCGCATTTATTGTTATCCCGGCCATCGTGCTGCATGAAGTTGCGCACGGTCTGGTGGCGTATTGGCTGGGCGACCCGACGGCCAAAAATTTGGGCCGGCTGAGCCTAAACCCCATTAAGCACATTGACCCCTTGGGGAGCATCATCATTCCCGGGGGGTTGTTCCTCATGCATTATTTTAAGCTCACCTCGTCGCTGATGTTATTCGGGTGGGCAAAACCGGTGCCGGTGAATTTTCGGCAATTAAAGCCGCGCCGATTGGGCATGATTTTGGTGGCCGCGGCAGGGCCGGCGGTCAATATCGGGCTGGCGTACATCTTGGCGCAAATGTACCACTCCGATATTTTTGGCCATTGGTATTATTTTTTAGGCTGGGGCATATTGCTCAACCTTTCGCTGGCCGTATTTAATCTGGTTCCGATCCCGCCGCTGGACGGGTCGCGCATCGTGAGTGCCATGTTGCCGGACAGCTTGGCGGCTCCCTACAGCCGTCTGGAACCTTACGGGCTGATCATCGTCGTGGTGTTGATCAATCTAGGGTTTATGCGCTTCCTTTATCCATTAATCAGCGTCCTGGCGTCAGGTATGGGGATTCAATTCTAATGAAACGCATAAAAGTTTTACTTCGGGAACAGAGCTACGACATTGTGATCGGCCACGACGTATTGGCCGATTTCCCTAAATACCTCAAGCCTTTGGGCCTGGGCAAAGACGCGGTCATGGTGACACATGCCAGGATCGAGCGTGTGCATGGGGTCAAATTAGCTGCGGCCTTGAAAAAGGCCGGGTATGCGGTGAAAATCGTCAATGTGCCCGAGGGAGAAGCCAGCAAGTCGGCGGCGCAGGCATTGCGTTTGATCGAGCAAATCGCTTCCCACGATGTGGACCGCAAGATTTTTATCATCGCGCTGGGCGGGGGAGTGATTGGGGATTTGACGGGATTCGTGGCCGCGACCTATAAACGGGGGGTTCCCTATATCCAGGTGCCGACCACGCTGTTGGCCCAAATCGATTCTGCCATCGGCGGCAAGACTGCTATTGACTTAAAATACGGCAAGAATTTAGTGGGAGCATTTTATCAGCCGCGACTGGTCTATGCCGACACCAAAGTGCTTAAAACATTGACCCGCCGCCAAATTCAAAACGGACTGGCAGAGGCGGTTAAATACGGGGTGATCGACGATGCTTCGTTGTTTGCTTTGATTGAGCGTCAGCGAAAGTCCTTGCTTGCCGCCGACAGTAAGGTGTTGGCGACCATAGTTCATCGCTGCGCCCGCATCAAGGCCCGGGTGGTGGGGGCCGACGAGAAAGAGACCAAAGGCTTGCGCACAATCTTAAATTTTGGCCACACCGTCGGGCATGCCATTGAGGCAGCCGGCCGATTCGGGCAATATCAGCATGGCGAGGCAGTGGCTTTAGGTATGCGCGCCGCCGCTGATATTTCGATGGCCATGGGCATGCTGTCTGAGAAAGATGGGAGGCGTATCAACGCGCTGCTTAGCGACTTGGGCCTTCCGGAAAAAATCCAGCGCGTGCAGGTCAGGGATATTATGAGTTTGATGCGCCACGATAAGAAGTTCACCGCAGGAAAAAACCGCTTTGTGTTGGCCTCCAAGATCGGCCGGGTCAAGGTGGTCGAAAACATCCCCCTCGACCTAATCTCCGCGGCTGTAAACAAACGAATAAATTAGGGCCAGCCTCCTATTATTCAGCCTCCTATTATTCCCTATTGTTCTATTAGTTCCCCAGGAAATAATAGAATAATAGGAGAATCATAGGAGGAATAATAGGGGAATAATAGGAGGCTGGCCCTAATTTATTTACGGACCGGGATGGTTTCTTCTTTGCTGTCTCTGAGGATGACGATGGCGTCGTTGCTGATGCTGAGGATCTTGATGGCGCCGATTTCGGCCCCGCTTTCGTAGATCTTATTGTTAATGAGTGCCACCGCCGTTCCGTGTTGCGAAAATACACCCTGAATGTTGAGCACCCCATGGCCAGAGGATGCGGCCGGGACAATCACTTGGGCTAAGGGTCCCGCGGGAGGCGCCGGTGTACGAGCGGCTTTTTTCCCCAAAAAAGGAAGCGACGGCATAGAAGGCCAATGGAGCCGGGACGTGCCCGAGAGGCCGAACGCCGTTTTGATCTGCGGCCAGTAGCGCACCAATTGGGAATAACAAAACATCACGGAGCCAGCCAACATCAACAGGGTGATTAAAGCGGTCAGAAAATTTGAATTTTTGGTTCGTGGGTGGGCAGGGGCAGGGCTGGGCTCCGTATCGGGATCAGGAGGCTGCCTTCGGAAACCGGCCTGCACTTTTTTTAAGGCATCATGAATGATACTCATAAACAGTTTGTACCTCTTTGGCACAGATGTGGATGATTTCATCCGTGACGGTGAACGTTTCCCGGACAAATCCTGCTAACAGGGCGCGGTCGCACAAGATATTGATGATCCGGGGGGTCCCATGGGAGTATTCAAAAATGGCATCCATGGCCGCTGGCGTAAAAATTAACCGCGGATCGGCTTGGGCAACGCTGAGCCGGTGTTTGACATAGCCGCTAACCTCGTCTCTTAAAAGCGGCAAGATGTGGTAACGCACCGAGACCCGTTGATTGAGCTGGCGCAAGGCCGGGTTTTTGAGCTTGTCCCCCAATTCCGGCTGGCCGACCAAGATGATTTGCAGGAGTTTTTCTTTCTCGGTTTCCAGGTTGGATAACAGACGGATCTGTTCCAGCTGGCGGATATTTAAGTTTTGACACTCATCAATGACCACCGTAACATTGTTACCGCGCATGGATTGTTCCAGCAAAAACTGGGTGATGGCATCCACCAAATCCAGTTTACTGGTCTTGGTGCAGGGGATCCCTAAGTCTCGGATGATCATTTGCAAAAGCTGCAGATCGCTAAACGACGGGTTTAGCACCAGCGCGGTCTTGATTTTATCATCGAGCTTGTTGAGCAGGGCGCGGCAGAGCGTGGTCTTGCCCGTGCCGATCTCGCCGGTGATGACAATGATGCCCTTGCGGTTGTCGATGCCGTAGAGCAGGTGCACGAACGCTTCTTCGTGGCGGGAGGAGGGGTAGAAAAAAGCCGGGTCTGAGGTGATGCTAAACGGTTGCTCTTTGAGTTTGTAAAACTCGAGGTACATGAAAAAATTATAACATTAGTCCTCCGCAGAGGGGAAACATTTTTCAAAAACAGGGGAACTTCGTCTGATTTTGCGGTATTATAAGAGCCATGATTGTCAAGACCGAGGGCATTGTTTTAAAAAGCTTTGATTTCCGCGAAACCAGCCGCATCGCCACTTTTTTTACCCGGGATTTCGGCAAGGTTAAAGGGGTGCTCAAAGGCATACGCAAGACCCCTGGGAAATTCGGCTCCAGCCTCGACCGGTTTTCCCTCAACGACATCGTGTATTACCAATACCGCAATGCCGACATCCACTTAATCAGCCAGTGTGACATGAAGCAGTATTATTCCGGCCTCCGCCAGGACTTGAAACGATTGACCGCGGCCAGTTACGCTTCCGAACTCGTCGACACCGTGATGCCGACGGAACAGGAAAACCTGGAAGTGTATACGCTCATGCAGGATTGTTTCAGCGACTTGCAGACGGTGCGGGACATCAGCAAATTAGTGCACATGTTTCAAATCAAAATATTGTCCTTGTCCGGCTTCCGTCCGCATTTGGATTCCTGTGTGCGCTGCGCGGACAAAATCCAGGCGGCGGCCCGGTTCCATTTGCGTTTAGGCGGGCTGTTGTGCGGGCGCTGCCAGGACACGCCGTCGGAAGCCATGGCCATTTCTCGGGGGGCCGTGGCCTCCATTATGCATATCCAGCAGGCGCCGTGGAAACAGGCGCTGCGTTTGGGTCTCACGTTGCCGGTGCAAAAAGAATTAAAATACGTGCTCAATCATTTCTTGGTATTTCATTTGGAGCGGCATTTGCGCTCGACGAGATTTTTGACATGAGGCGTCGCCCACGGACCCGCGGCAGTAAAAATGCAGTCGCGGCATTGGCCGTCATTCTAGCGGCGATTGCCGGCGGCACCTGGACACTTAGGCAGCAGGCACCGGCACCCCCGGGGGAAGTGCGTGCCGAGGCCGGCCGTACGGTCAGCCGCGTGCTGGATGGAGACACCTTGAAGCTGGACAATGGTGAACGCGTGCGCTTAATCGGCATTGACACTCCTGAAACCCATGACAATCAAAAACTTTCCCGCGATGTGGCCCGCCGCGGCAGTGGACGCGAGGCGCAGTTGGCCATGGGCCGCGCCGCCGCTGATTTTAGCCGAATTCTTTTGGAAGGCAAAAGCGTGCGCCTGGAATTTGACGTGGAGACCAAAGACCGTTATGGCCGCACCTTGGCCTATGTGTACTTATCCGACGGGACTTTTGCGAATGAGCAAATCATCCGGCAAGGGTATGCGTATCCTTTGACGGTGCCGCCCAATGTGCGTCATGCCGAGGACTTTCAACATTGGTTTGAGGAAGCTCGAGAACAAAGGAGAGGTTTATGGCGATGAATCTGTGCATGGTGTTAATTTTGCTCGTCATTGCGGGCGGCTGCGCATCTTCGCGCGCCATTCATAACAATTATGAAAAAATGGTGAATATTTCCGACGGGGTTGATGAGCAGGAGGCCAAGATCATGGCCCAAAAAGACATCATTGCCATGTATGAGCAGAGGGACTACCGGGTGACCGCGCCGGACGTGAAGGACACGCCTGAAGCGCTCAAATACCCGGACTACTGGTTTGTGGTCTTCGGCCACAACTGGCTCTCACCGATTTCCACTGACCCGCTGGCCAAAACGTATACCGAGCTAAAAGAAGCCCAATATTTGGTCGTCATTAATAAAGAGAGCGGAGAGATTGTTTTTTCCGGCCAATGGTATTCCAAACGGGCGGACCATTTTGACTGGGTTTTTTATCCTAAGAATTATTCCGCCGGCAGCTTGAATTTACCGCCCGGCGAGGCAGGGAATCCTGTGTCTTCTGTAAGCGGCGGGACAAACAGCATTCCTTAAGGCAAAGGACCTGCTTCTTTGTCAATTTCGTTTAAAATTTTTTTAATGTGTTGGGTTGCGGTCGCACTCGTTTTATTTCCTTCCAGGGCTTTTAGATAATAATTTTTGGCTTGGATTAAATCTTTTTGGACGCCCAGACCTTTTCTAAAAAGAGAGCCAAGAACAGCAAAGGCATTAGGATGATTTTGATCCGCGGCCAACACATACCATCCATAAGCTTTCTCTGGGTCTTTTTCATTGCCCCAACCATGCAGATAATATTGGCCTAGAAAGAAGTAAGCATCCCTATTTTTTTGTGCCGCTGCTTTAAGAAGCCAGGAAAGCCCCAAGGTCGGATTTTTCTCGACTCCGTCGCCGTGTGTGTATGCTAATCCGAGTTGTTTTTGAGCCGGTGAGTAATTCTGGTCTGCCGCTTTTTGGAACCAAACAAAAGCTTTCCGTTGATTTTCTTTATCCGTAAGCGAAACTTCTTTTCCTTTGGCAAAAGCAAAGGTGCCTAGTTGTAAATGCCATCCCAGTCGCTCTTGGGCAGGGGCAAAGTTTTCTTCAGCGAGTTGGTTCAGCAGCTTGCCTGCCTCAGCGAAATCCTGTTTCCGGTTGGGAATATTGACAGGATTTTCTGATTTAGGTTTGAGCAGAAGGAGAGCTTTTTTAAAGCGTTCCTCTTGTGTCTCGCCCATTTAATCCTTCCATTCCGTAGGTTCTTCCTGGGGTTCAGCAGCGAGTTCAATTTTCTTAAAGTGGCGGGTTTTGGCGACCGGGGCATGCGCCTGCAGGACGATGTCTTTGGCCAGGGCCTTGCCGATGCTCTTGATCGAGCTTAATTGTTCTGCGGTGGCGAGCTGCAGGTCGTTGAGCTTGTGATAACCGTGGCTGTAGAGTTGCCTGGCCCGGATGCGGCCGACCCCATGCAAGCTTGCCAGCGGCAGCAACTCTTCCTTGATGCCGTAGCGCACCCGGCGGCGCAATTGATCCAGCACAAAGGTCAATTTCTTGAAATGGTTGAGTTCCGCCACTTTCTCGGCGGTGTACAGCAGCCACTCGGTGCTTTCCACATGCCGGTAAATGTCGCCTGGACCCACGCCAAAATCATCACAAAGCGCTTCTTCCTTTTCCTCGTCGATCCAGCGGCTCATCATCCACATCGTCTTTAAAGTGGCATAGAAGGTGTAGGCGTCCTCCAACATGGGCAAATCAGCGGGCTTCATGATGATTTCGTCTTCGGTGCGCTGGGAAAGTTCTTCCAGGGTCTCATAATCGCTTTTGCCCACGCTTAACATTTCACTGTCCGGGCAGCAGGCGATCAGATGCAACAGCCCCAGGTCGGAGAACGACTTGCCGTCATGGATTTTTTTGAGCCCATCGCGCAAGGTCAGCGCCGTGATGGGATCAATATAGAGGCGGCTGGTGGTATTGCCGAAGGGGGTGGTGAAGAATCGGAAACCGCTTTTGTCGATGAAGCCGTTATCCCGCAGAAAATCAAAAATCTCGCCGATAAGGCCGATCATGTTGAGGCCCTGGCGCTGGTAAGCCAAGAACGTGTGGCTCATAAAATCAAACATGCCATTGATGTCGTGCACATATCCAGCCGCGATCGACGACAGAATGTGGATGCGCAAGGCAGCTTCGGAACCAAGCTTAGAGGTTATGGGTTCAGGCTTGGCCAAGATAAAGCGTTCAAAAAGGGCGTTTTGTTCGGACAGGGATTTGGCCATGAGCACTGCTTCCCCGTAATCATCGTATTGCGGACGGCCGGCCCGGCCGGCGCATTGTTTGTATTCGGAGGTGGGGATGTACACCGAACCCAAACCGCTGGCATAGCGTTTGCAATCGCGGATGATGGCCCGGCGGGCAGGCAGGTTGACCCCCGCCGCCAGCGTCGGGGTGGAGCAAATCACTTTAATGATATTTTTTTTGAAATGGTCTTCGATGAGCTGCCGCTGCTTGGGTCGTAATCCCGCATGGTGAAAGGCCGACCCGTGGAGTATGGCATCGGCCAATTTTTTGCACACCTTGGTGGCTCCGGGATCGTCGGCAATTTCCTTAGACAGCACTTTTAAAGATTCCCGTTCGGCGGGTTTTAGCATGACGCTGACCGTCCCGCAGAGTTCGCGGCTGGCCGCCTGGGCGCTGCGTCGGGAATTGACAAAAACCAGGACCTGACCGCCGCCGCGCAGGGTGTCTAAGGTTAGCTTATTTAAATCCTCAATCGGGTCCTCTTTGATCAAGCGCACCGAATCATTGTTGAAAAAAATGCGTTCATTGTAATACACGCCTTCTTTAAGGGGAATCGGCCGCCAGTGGCTCAGGGCCAGTTCGGCATTTAACCAGCCGGCCATTTCCTGCGCATTGCTGATCGTCGCTGAGAGGGCCAGAATCTGCACATTGGACTTCATTTGCTTGATGCGGGTGATCAAAATCTCCAGGGTGGGGCCGCGGTGCTCATCGTCGATAAAATGCACCTCATCCAGCACAATCAAGGACAAGTCATTGAGCAGCCAGGTGGCTTTGGAACGCAGGAGAGAGTCGACCTTCTCG
Source organism: Candidatus Omnitrophota bacterium (assembly GCA_021731625.1). Classification (GTDB taxonomy): domain Bacteria; phylum Omnitrophota; class Gorgyraeia; order Zapsychrales; family Fredricksoniimonadaceae; genus JAKFXC01. The sequence goes on along the minus strand of JAKFXC010000085.1, from coordinate 23,541 downwards.
GCGGTGGCAATGATCACCTGGTACTTGTCTAAGTATTTGCTGGGAGAGTCTAAGTCGCCGGTGGCAATGCCAATTTTGATTCCCAGGGGTTCATATTTGCGTTTAAAGTCGTTGAATTTTTCGCTGGCCAGGGCCTTTAAGGGGGCGATGTAGAGGGCCCGTCCGCCCTCATGCAGGATGGTCTTAAGCAGGCACAATTCGGCGATTAAGGTCTTTCCTGCCGCGGTGGGGACCGCCATGACCACGTTTTTTTTATCCAGCACTCCTTTGCGTATGGCTTCGGCCTGGGGAGGGTGCAGGGTGATGATGCCATCTTTAGTAAAGATGTCCATCACCGCCTCAGGGAATTTATATTTGATTAATAACTCTTTTAAGTCCATAGCCTGTTTTCTAACATAAATATTATGGCTTGTCAATTCATCGGCGGGAAATTATAATTGTGGGCGTGCGTTTGGTCGTTCAAAGAGTCAAGCAAGCCCGGGTCACGGTGGGAGGCGAGTTGGTCGGCTCAATCGGGACCGGGCTGTTGATTTTTGTGGGGGTGGCCAAGGCCGATACCCCCCAGGATGCGGATTATCTGGCCGCGAAGCTGGTGGACTTAAGGGTATTTGAGGACCCGCAGGGAAGAATGAACCTGCCGGCTTTGGAAGCGGGAGGCGCGTTTTTAGTGGTTTCCCAGTTTACCCTGCTGGCCAATTGCGACAAAGGCCGCCGCCCTTCTTTTGATGCGGCCGCGGACCCAGTCAAAGGGGAAGAGTTGTACGAATATTTCGTGTCGCAGTTGAAAAAACACAACATCGCAGTGTCCACCGGTCGTTTCCGTGCTATGATGGAGGTCAATTTGATCAATGACGGGCCGGTGACATTTGTCATCGACAGCCGGCCATGAACGGGCCGGACGGGATCATTGATTCCCACGCCCATGTGGACCAGCTGCAGGATGTGAGCGGGTCCTTGTCGCGGGCGAAAGAGGCCGGGGTCACCGACATCGTAGCCATGAGTGTGGATGTGGCCTCCATGCGTAAAACTCTGGACCTTGCGCATCAATACCCGGTCCCTAAAATCCACCCGGCTTTGGGCATTCATCCTGGAATGGTCAAAGCCGAGATACCCCCCGAGGCGTTTGACTTTATCCTTGCAGAGATCGGCCCGGCGATTGCCATCGGCGAAACCGGACTGGACTTCTGGTATAAATGGGCCCGCAAAGATCCCGACGTGCAGCGCTGGCAGAAAGAGTCTTTTGCCAGGCATTTGGAGATTGCGGGCACGACGGGGTTGCCTATTGTCATTCACAGCCGGGGGGCTTGGCAAGAATGTTTCGACATGAGCCGGGCGGCTGGAAACACCAAAGTATTGTTTCACTGGTACAGCGGGCCGTTGGATATTCTGGATCAGATTTTAAGCGCGGGTTATTTCGTCTCGACGAGCCCAAGCATTGCCCTGAGCCCGCAATCACGGGAGGCCATGAGTCTGGCGCCGCTGGAGCGGATCCTCATTGAAACGGACGCACCCGTGCTGTACAAGGATCCCGCCGGCGAATACTGGGCTGAACCCAAAGATGTGCGTCGGACTTTGTCGGCCTTGGCGTTGCTCAAAAATTTGGATGAGGCAACGGTGTTAAAACAAGTCAATCACAACGCCCGGACCTTGTTCGGGTTTTAACAGATTTTAATTATGCCTAAAATTTGGAAAATCATTCTGTCCGTCCTAGCGCTGCTGATCATCGCCGTGGGGGGCTGGTTTTTATTTTTTTTGTACGGGCCCAAACTGGCATTTGAAGATGTGCTTCCCGAGGGGGCCATTGTGTTTGCCCGCCTGGAACACCCGGTGACGCATTGGCAGAACGGCATGCAGTCGGAATTCTGGAAAAATATTTCCGCCATCAATGTGCCTAAAGTCTTGGACCATAATAAAGTCCCAAAGGCCTTCATCGACCAGTACACCCAAGCCCAAAAAAAAGCGTCGGACCTGTTTAACAATCCCTTGGTGCAGCGCTTTTTGGGTAAAGAGATTGCCGTTGCCGTGTATCAGCACAAGGAGGCAGACCCTGCCGACCCTTTGGGTTACGGGTTCTTGGTGATCGCCCGTCCGTCGCCGTCCGTACGGCTGATGGAAATTTTCAGCAATTTTTCACCCCGTTTCGGGGATGACATCCGTGTCAGCCAGGAAATGTATTCCCAGCAGCGCATCGTGCACGTGCATTTTAAGAATAACCAGGCCATGGCCTACACCCAGCTGGGGGACATGTTTATTTTCGCGGCGGAGAATGAACCTGCCTTAAAAACGGTCATTGATGTCAACCGGCACAAGATGCCGCCTTTGCGCCGGGACCGTCATTTCCTTTTCGCGCAGTCTAGGGCCTACGCGCAAGGCGAAGGCTTCATGTATGTGCGGGGTGACGTCGCGCCGGTCGGAATGGCCTTTAATACGTACGCCGTCTCGTTTATGCCGGGGCCGATCTCTAAGTACAAATTTATTTTTGAGTTTAACCCGCTGGCCGTCGACCCGGCCATGAAACAATTGCTGTCTTGCCAAGCCCGGCCGAATGCTCCGGCGGGATTTGTGCCTTCGGGGATCATCGGATATTTTTGGAGCGGCTGTGCCGATTTTCCGGAAATGTCGCGGCAGATCCAGGAGCAGATGCAGGCCGTTCCAGAAGGATCTGCCCCCATCAAAAAATTCAAGAAGTCGATGGAAAAACGCTTAGGCTTCAAGCTGGGGGAAACCTTGTTGCCGCTGTTGACCAATGAGGCGGGGGGATATTTGACCGATGTGGACACCCGCGGCGTGATTCCTTACCCGCGCTTCTTGGCATTTTTGAAAATTGCCGACCGCCGGAAAACGGATGAGCTGTTGGCTAAACTGGCCCTCACCCCAATGGGGCTTCTCAAACAAGAGGAGTACGGCCAAATCCCCATCCATTATTTAGACCTGCCGCTCGGTGGCAATATGGACCCCGGGTATTGTTTTATCAATGATTACCTGTTGGCGGCCACCAGCCGTCAGCTGCTCAAAAAGTCGATCGACACCTATAAAGACCAGCTGACGTCTTTGAGAATGGACAAGACCTTTGTCTCGTTCGGGCTCAATGCCAAAGTCCAGAGCGTAGGGTTCTTGAAGGTAGGAGACCTTGCCCGTCGGCTGCGCGATTTGCTGGATTGGGGCAATAAATACCTCTCGTCGCAGGTGAGCGCGGTTTCCTTGTACAAACAGGAAGGGCAGAAAAAGAAGAAGGAGCTGGCGGGGGACATGGTCTCCACCGAAGCAGAACTAAAACAGGCCTTGGAAAAAATGCAGGAATGGCAGGCTAAGCCTACCGCTGATTTGGCCGCCGATGAGGCCGCGACCCTGGCCCAGACCATTGCCAATTTCCAGAATCAGGAAGAGACCTTGCGGGACGACATTAAGACCAACCGGGCCCAACAGCAGGAGATTGACGACATATTGTCCAAATACGAAGATCAGGCGGAAAATTATAAATTGTTTATGTTCAATTCCCAACAGGTGCTGGTCCCTATCCTCAAAGGTTTTGAGACAATCCATGCCCAGGGTTTTAAAGTGATGGTCAATGCCAAAGCGATTGAGACCGAGATGATTCTTAAATAGCGCCCGGAGGTCTTCTTTTAAAAAAATAGTGTATTGCGTTTATTTGACGGTGCTGTGCGTGAGCTTAGGAGGGTGCGCCTTGTTGGGGATTCCGGGTCAACTCATCGGCGGCACATTTGAGTTGCTGGGCAAAGCCCTTGAGTTCGCCGGCCATTTGCCAACCCCCCCCCCGGGAGTGTTTTTTTAATTAGGGCCAGCCCCCTATTATTTCCTTATTATTTCGAGGTGCGTTGGTTTTCTGGAAATCTGGAGAAGTGTGGCGACGAAGCCGTCCCCGGAAATAATAGGGGGCTGGCCCTAATTTTTATGCACACCATTATTCATAAACAAATCATCGCACAGGACATCAAGCGGCTGGACGTGCTGGCGCCGGCCATTGCCGGCCGCGCCTTGCCGGGGCATTTTGTCATGCTGACCCCCCTGCTGGGGGTCAAATCCTTCCCGTTGACGATTGTTGACACCGACGATCGCAAAGGCACATTGTCGTTGATCGTGCACGAAGTGGGCGCTGCGACCAAACTTTTTGGCGGCATGTCGATCGGCCAGGACGTGGCCCAGGTGCTGGGCCCTTTGGGTCAACCCGCCATGGTCCAGCAGTACGGCACAGTCATCTGCATAGCGACGGGTATCGGGGCGGCGCAAATCCTTCCTATTTGCAAAGCCCTTAAAAAACGCGGGAACCGGGTCATCGGCATCATAGGGGCTAAGTCCAAAAAAGTCCTCATGCTGGAGTCCCAGATGCGGGTGGTCTGTGATGATTTGTTTATCACCACCAACGACGGGTCCTATGAACGAAAGGGCCTGGCCACCGAAGTCCTGAAAGAATTGCTGGCCAAACACAAAGTCCATGCGGTTTACGCCATCGGTTCCGTCGAGATGATGGGCGCGGCGAGCGCAATGGCGAGGCCCATGGCCATCCCGGTGCGCATCACCGCCAACACTTTGATGGTCAATGGACTCGGCACCTGCGGTTCCTGCCGCATCCGGGTCGGCAATCAATTCCGCTTGGCCTGCGTGGAAGGCCCGGAATTTAATGGTTACGACGTGGATTTTGAGGATTTGCAGCGAAGGGACGATGCAATGAAGGAGAAGACATGGCAGGGGCAAAATCGCCCGTCCAGCCCCAAGAGCGCCGCATTACCAACGTTCATGAAGTCGTTCTGGGGTTTGGCAAGAAACAAAACTTAGAAGAAGCCCGACGCTGTCCCCAATGCGCCGTGGCGTCGTGTCTGCCCGGCTGCCCTTTAGGGATCGACATCCCGGGGTTTATCCGTTTGCTACGGGAAGATGATGTGGCCGGGGCGCTGTCCCACATCCAACGCGAGAATCCGTTCCCGTCGATTTGCGGCCGCATATGCCCAGCCCCTTGCGAACATGCCTGCATTTTCCAGCACGAGGGGGCCCCGATTGAAATCCGTTTGCTGGAACGTTACGCGGCGGATTTTGCTAAGTCCCGGCCGCAGAAAGAGCGAAAGGCGCTGCCGCCTGGCAAAGATAAAAAGGTGGCCATCGTCGGGAGCGGTCCGACCGGCATGAGCGCCGCTTTCTTTTTAGCCCAGGCCGGTTACGGGGTCACCATATTTGAGGCCATGGGCGAGGCCGGCGGACTGTTGCGTTATGGCGTGCCGGAATTTCGGTTGCCGCAGAAAATTTTGGACGAGCAAATCGCCGAGCTCAGGCACATGGGGGTGCAGTTTGTTTTTAACGCGGCGGTAGGCAGTTCCCTAACGGGCATCGACATTTTTGCGCAAGGATACAGTGCTTTGCTCATGGGCGTCGGAGCCAGTCTGCCGGTTTTTACACAAATGCCTGGGCATCATTGGGGCGGGGTCTATTACGCCCCGGAATTTTTTCTGCGCAGCCAGCTATTTTCCAAACTTCCGGGGCCAGAAACTGTGTCGGCGCTTTTTTTGGGCGAGCGCACGGCCGTGGTAGGTGGCGACTACCCCGCCTTGGACGCCGCCCGGCTGGCCCTGAGATTGGGCCAGGAGGTGGACTTGTTTTTCGAAGGGCTCGAGGAGGAAATGGACGTGCATGGGGAGGATTTGAAGGCCGCCGTCGAGGAGGGGGTGCGGGTTCATGCGTCGGTCAAGGTGTTGTCCATTGAGGCCGATCCCCAGGGGTTTGCCAGGGGCATGACCTGCCGATTTGACGCGGAACGTTTTGTCGAAGCCCAGAGCGTGGTGTTGTCGCTGGGGCTGCGCCCCAATGGCGCCATCCGTCACCACCTGCCGCAATTGCGGTTTAACCCCGATGAGACGATCTGGACCGACCAGGCAACTGCGGCAACCAGCATCGATAAGATTTTTGCCGCCGGAGATGTAGCCACCGGCGCCGGGACCGTGGTGGATGCCATTGCCTCAGGCAAGGCCGCCGCCAAAAAAATCAAGGAATTCTTAGAGCGATGAATGTGCGTGACATCACCCAGAAAAAAAGCCGCGGGGAAAAAATCGTTATGCTCACCGCATATGACTTTCCCACCGCCTATTTTTTAGACCAGGGCGGCATCGACATTGTCCTCGTCGGCGATTCGCTGGCCAATGTGGTTTTGGGTCTGGAGTCGACCACAGAAGTCGGCATGAAGGAGATGCTGCACCACAGCAAAGCCGTGTCCCGGGCAGTAAAAAATGCCCTGGTCGTCGGAGATATGCCCTTTGGGTCCTATCAGGTGGACAAGCAAAAAGCCCTGGCCAATGCCCGGTTGTTTCTAGATGAGGGCGGGTGCCGGGCCGTCAAGCTGGAATGGTTTGAGGATTGTGCCGCAACGGCCAAAGCCATGGTGGCCGAGGGCATGGCGGTGATGGGCCATGTGGGACTGACCCCCCAGACCGCCACCCAAACCGGCGGCATGAGGGTGCAGGGCAAAGACGCGGCCAGTGCCCGGCGGATCATCGGCAATGCCCGGGACCTCGAAGCGGCCGGTTGTTTTGCGGTGGTTTTGGAGTGCGTCCCGGCCGAATTGGCCGCCCAAATCACCCGGCAACTTAAGATCCCCACCATCGGCATCGGGGCCGGCGTGCATTGCGACGGGCAAGTGTTAGTAACCCACGACCTGCTGGGCCTCACCGTGCGCCATAGTCCCAAGTTTTCCAAAAAATTTGTCGACCTCGGCCCTTTGATGCTGCAGGCCTTCAAGCAATATAGGGACGACGTGGCATCCGGCCGTTTTCCCGATGATGCACATTCCTTTCACATGCCGCCGGAAGAACGTTCGAAACTGCGATGAACCTGGTGTTGCTGTTTGCGGAAGATTTTATCGCCGCTGGCCAAGTCAAACTCTGCGGCCGCCGCCGCGACCACATTGCCTCCGTCCTAAAATCCCGCCCCGGCGATCAGTTGGGCGTTGGCCTTTGCAATGGGAAGATGGGGCAGGGGCAAATCATCGATGTCGGCGAAACCATTGTGTTAAACGTCACGCTGGATCAGGACCCGCCGCCGCCGTTGCCACTGACCCTCATCCTAGCCTTGCCTCGTCCGCATATTTTTAAACGCACGTTGGCCTTCGCAGCCGCATTGGGCATTAAAAAAATGATCATCCTAAGTTTTGCCCGTGTGGAACAAGGGCTTTGGAATTCTTCGTCGTTAAAATCGGACGTAATCAAGGAACAACTCTGCCTAGGTCTGGAGCAGGGCAAGGACACCATGATGCCGCAGGTCACGGTCAAAGACCGCTTCAGCCCGTTCGTCCAGGACGAGCTTCCGGCGGTCATGAAAGGCACTTTGCCTCTGGTGGCCCACCCCGGCACTGGCACGCCCTGCCCGCAGGGCCTTAAAATCCCGGCGACCTTAGTGATTGGGCCGGAAGGCGGCATCTTGCCTTACGAATTGGAGCAGTTGATAAACCTTGGCTTTAAGACCATTGACCTGGGCCCGCGCATTTTAAGGGCCGACACTGCTTTGCCGTTCGTGGTTGGAAAAATATATATATAAATGGTACACTTCGCTTATTGTGCTGTATCTCAATCTAAGAAGTACAATACGCCTTATCGTGGTGATTATCTTTTTGGGCAGCCCGGGGTTTGCACCCGCGGTCCAGGCCCAGGAACTATCTTTGCCCTCGGCGTCGGTTTCCGAGCAGTTGGTCCATTTAAGCCTTGCTTTTGAACCGCCGGTGTTAAGAGGCCTGAAAGTTCACCCTCATAATCCTTTTCGGCTGGATTTCGTATTGGACAAGGGGGAATCCAACCCTTCCAATGACGTGCTGAAAGACGAGTCCACCAAGCTCATCAAATATTTTCTGGCCTCGATCACCACCCCGGACAAAGACCTTTGGGTCAATTTGTCGCCGTATGAAAAACACCGCATTGTTCCAGAGAGCTTTGGCCAAACCGAATTGGGCCGCGATTTGCTCGCCCAGGATTACATGCTCAAGCAAGTCACGGCCAGTTTGCTTTTCCCGGAAAATGACATCGGCCAACAATTCTGGAAACGGGTGTACGTCGAGGCAGGTAAAAAATACAAGACCACGAACCTGGCGGTTCAAGCCTACAGCAAAGTCTGGATCGTCCCTGAAAAGGCGGTGGTGTATGAAAATGCCGCCATGGGGACGGCGTTCGTCACCAAGAGCAAATTGAAAGTCATGCTCGAGAAGGACTACCTGGCCGCGGACCGCAACCGCAACAAAGAACATGGTCCGGACAAAATCGTGCGCGAAATTATCCTGCCGGCCCTCACCAAAGAGGTCAATGAAGGACGGAATTTCGCCAAACTGCGTCAGATGTACAGCAGCCATATCCTGGCCACCTGGTATAAGAAGAAAATCAAAGACAGTATTTTAGCGCTGGTTTACGCCGACAAGAACAAAGTCGCCGGCGCCGGAATCATGGATCCCCAGGAAAAGCAGAAAATTTATGAGCAATACTTGGCGACCTTCAAGAGAGGGGCTTACAACTACATCAAAGAAGAGGTGGACCCGCTCACGCATAAAATCATTCCCCGGAAGTATTTTTCCGGCGGGTTGAAATTGGCGCTGGATCCGCAGAAGGCCATGATCGTCAGGCCGGCCACGTTGCAATCCCCGCTGCAGGCAGAAGGATTGGTGGAAATCCACACCGATTTGGCCATGATCCACCGGGTGGTTCTGGAGGCCGCCGGGGACGAAAAATCTGTTTCTGTCGAGGGCGGCCGTTTGCTCGCATTGCCTTCCGACCGCGCCGTAGTGTCTACGAAGCAGAATGTGACGGCCATCCTCGAAAAACTATTGGGGAAGCCAGACCTGGCTACCGCCAGATTGGTCCGGTTGGAAGAATTTAGGTTATTGCAGAGCCATGTCCGTCGCCATGACGATGGCAGCATGTGGATCCATTTGCATGTGGCGATGAAGGACCCCTTTAAGGAGGAGGGAGAAATACAGCTTCATGGGCTGCTGTTCCCATTGCTTCTAAACGGAGATCAATTTACCGTCGGAAGCGCCTGGGCCGAGTATGGGGGGTGGCTCAGAGAATTTATTAATCTCAACACGGCCATTCCGGAAGCTAACGTTGCCTGGTTAAGGCAGGAAGCCGCCAGAATCATCAATGCTCACCAAGATGTCGAACGTCTTAAACAGGAATATGTCCGGGAGCCGGAAAAATTTGCTTCCAATGCTTTGGGGTTTTCCGTCACCGCCGGCGAAGAGGGATTGATGGAAATGCTGCAGCAAGAGCTGCGTTCTTCGCCCCATGGATTGTACACCCAGCGTTCCAGCGGCATTACCTTTTCAAGGCATTGGAGAATGGACAAGGATGAGAACATTGTGGTGGAGCCGAGGCCGCCGTTGGAAGAAGCGTTGTCTATGCTCACGGCCTGGCAGGATTTTTTGAATTTCCCCAACGGCCGACGGATCCGCCAGCATCTTAAGGGCGTTTCGCAGCTGGCTAAAATTTCAAAAGAACTGCAGGACTACATCGCCTCTGGTGAGTTCTCTAATGATGTGTGGGCACAGATCCAGCCACGGACTCTGCGGAGACCGCCGCTGATTCGATTTGATAAATCCAGGGTGGACTACTTAGCGAAACTGCTTCAAGACAGCGCCATGGCCCCCGGCGGTATCGACTTCCAACCCGGGAAGATGAATTTTGAACTGCAAAACTCCGGCCGGGAAATAAAATTTAAAGCCGATCCGGCCCTGCTCGCCGAGTGGTCCAATGCTGCCGGCGTCACACCGCTGATCATCAACATTCAGCCCTTACACGACCTGCGTGGTTTTTTGGGATTAATTCCTGCCCAGGACCAGCCCCAAGTGGCTGGCTTATAAACCTATCATAGACGACAATCGCCTTGCTTTTTAGACGGGTTTTGGCTAAAATAACCAACTCCTATGCTGGAAGCTAATCTGATGGACAAAGTCGTCGCCCTCTGCAAGCGGCGTGGTTTTATTTTCCAATCCTCTGAAATATACGGTGGTTTAAACGGCGCTTGGGACTACGGTCCTTTGGGGGCGGAGCTTAAACGCAACGTCAAAGAGGCCTGGTGGCAGGCCGTGGTGCACCAGCGCAATGACGTGGTGGGTTTGGATGCCGCCATCCTTATGCATCCGCGCACCTGGGAAGCGTCCGGCCATGTGGGTAATTTTGCCGACATGCTGGTCGAATGCAAGAAATGCAACAAGCGCCTGCGCCAAGACCTGCTCATCAAAGGCAAATGCCCGCAATGTGGGAACACCTCTTTTTCCGAGCCACGCCCGTTTAATTTAATGCTCAAAACCAATATCGGTGCGATGGAGGACTCGTCGTCGGTGGCCTATTTGCGTCCGGAAACCGCGCAAGGGATTTTCGTCAATTTTGCAAACGTCCTGGACGCCACCCACCGCAAATTGCCTTTCGGGATCGCGCAGATCGGCAAGTCGTTCCGCAATGAAATCACCCCTGGGAATTTTACCTTTCGCACCAGAGAATTTGAGCAAATGGAAATCGAATATTTCTGCCGGCCAGCGGAGGCTGGGCAATGGTATCAGGAATGGATCAAGGCCCGGCATGATTGGTATCTTAATTTAGGGATGCGCACGGCCAATTTACGTTTACGGGAGCATGATAAAGACGAATTGGCCCATTATGCTGCCGGGTGCACCGACATCGAATATTTGTTTCCATTTGGCTGGTCGGAGCTGGAGGGCGTTGCCAACCGGGGGGACTATGATTTGAAACAGCATGCCCAGTTTTCCGGGAAGGAATTGCATTACCACGACCAAATGACCCAGGAAAAATTTTATCCGCATGTCATTGAACCCTCCGGCGGGTGCGACCGGGCCACCTTGGCATTTTTGGTGGATGCGTACCATGAAGAACCGGTCAAGGACGACACCCGGGTGGTGATGAAATTTCATCCCAAGTTGGCCCCGATTAAGGCCGCGGTCCTGCCGTTGCTTAAGAAAAACGACGGCATCGTTGAACTGGCCAAGAAAATAAAGACCGGCCTTCAAAAAGACTTCTTTTGCGTGTATGATGATACAGCTGCCATCGGGAAGTTATACCGCCGCCAGGATGAAGTGGGCACGGCCTTATGCATCACCGTCGATGTGCAATCCTTAGAAGACCGGCAGGTCACGGTGCGTGACCGCGACACCATGCAGCAGGAACGGATCCTCCTCGACCGTTTGGACGGGTATGTGAAGGACAAAATCAAAAAATAGGGGGCTAAAAATAGGGGGCTGGCCCCTATTTAGAAAGGGAAGCAGCAATGGCAAAAAAGCATGTGTATTTTTTCGGGGCCGGTAAAGCGGAAGCTAAAGGCGCAGAACTCACCAAAGACGTTTTAGGCGGCAAAGGTGTGGGACTGATGGAAATGACCTCCATCGGCATCCCTGTCCCCGGAGGTTTTACCATCACCATTCAAACCTGCGAGGAGTATTATAAACTTGGCCGCAAATTGCCCGCCGGTCTGGAAAAAGAAATCCGCGAGGCGGTCGGCAAGTTAGAAAAAGTGACCGGCAAGAAATTGGGCGACCCCAACGACCCCTTGCTTGTTTCGGTGCGCTCCGGTGCTGCCCGTTCCATGCCCGGCATGCTCGAGACCATTCTAAATCTGGGGCTCAATGACAGAAGCGTCGAGGGCCTGGCCAAAAAGACCGGCAACCCGCGTTTTGCTTATGACGCTTACCGACGGTTTATCCAGATGTACGCCAGCACGGCGATGGGGCTTTCCAAACAACCGATGGAAGATATGTTGCACACCTTAAAACATGAGCTCGGCATCAAGAACGACCCGGAAATTCCCGCCGACAAACTCAAACACCTCTGCGATCAATTCAAGGCTTTTTATAAGATGCACAAAAAACAAGACTTTCCCCAAGACCCCTGGGCACAATTGTGGGGCGCGGTCATGGCGGTCTTTAACAGTTGGGAAGCGGAAAAGGCCATTACCTACCGCCGGGTGGAGAAAATCACCGACCTTAAAGGCACCGCGGTCAACGTGGTGCAGATGGTCTTTGGCAACAAAGGCGACAACAGCGGCACCGGCGTGTGTTTTACCCGCGACCCCAACACCGGCGAGAACCTATTTTACGGCGACTATTTGATCAATGCCCAGGGCGAGGACGTGGTGGCCGGCATCCGCACCCCGCTTAAACTTGATACCTTACAGGATAAAATGCCCAGGGTGTATGACCAGCTCTGCGCCGTGCGGGCGATCTTAGAGTGCAACTACAAAGAAATGCAAGACCTGGAATTTACCGTGGAGGATGAAGTGCTCTATATGCTGCAGTGCCGCACCGGCAAACGTTCGCCGGCCGCTGCCTTCCGCATTGCGCTAGACCAGGCCACTCAGCCGCTCTTAAGCAAAGCGGAGGCCAAGAACCTGCAGAAGAAAGGCTACCTTCCCCAGCGATGGGCCGCGCAAGCGGTCAAGCCCACCCTTGGCAAAGCCGAAGCGGTCAAGCGCATCAAATCGGATGACATCGAACGCCTGTTTTACCCAGTCATCGACACCAGCAAAATCACGCCACAGCAGCTTAAGCAAATCAAATTGGGCGAGGGCATCAATGCCGTTCCCGGTGCTGCCGCCGGCAAAGTGTATTTTACCGCCGCGGAAGCGGAAAAAATGGCGGCCAAGAACGAGCGGGTGATTTTGGTGCGCAAGGAAACCAGCCCCGAAGATGTGGGGGGCATGCACGCGGCCAAAGGGATTTTGACAGCCACCGGCGGGAAAACATCCCACGCCGCCGTGGTCGCCCGCGGTTGGGGCAAATGCTGCATCGTTGGTTGCGAAGCGCTAAACATCAATTACGAAGCGAAATCCATGACGGTCAACGGCAAAACCATCAAGCAAGGCGAGTACCTCACGTTGGATGGTTCTGCCGGTGAGATCTATGCGGGCGATCTGCAGCTGAAAGAACCGGAGTTGCCGGAGAGCTACTATAGTCTTATGAAATGGGCGGATGAACTGCGCACCATCAAGGTGCGCACCAATGCCGATACCCCTTACGACGCGGCCAACGGCATCAAAATGGGCGCCGAAGGCATCGGCCTCTGCCGCACCGAGCATATGTTTTTTGATACCGAGGAACGCCGGCTGGCGATCCAGGAGATGATTGTGGCGGAGACCTTGGAAAGCCGGAAGGTGGCCTTGGCAAAATTGCTTCCGTTCCAGCGGGATGATTTTATCGGCATTTTCAAGGCCATGAACGGCAAACCGGTCACCATCCGTTTGATCGACCCGCCGCTGCATGAGTTTACGCCCAAAGACAATGCCGGCGTCGAGAAACTCAGCAAAATCACCGGCATATCCCCGGAGAAAATCAGACACCGCTGCGAGCAGCTGCATGAGTCCAACCCCATGCTTGGTCACCGCGGCTGCCGTTTGTGCATCACCTATCCCGAAATCCTGGACATGCAAATCACCGCCATCATCGATGCGGCGATTACGTGTGTCAAGAGCGGGATCAAGGTCTTGCCGGAAATCATGCATCCATTGACGATCGATAAAAAAGAGCTTAGAGTATTGGACGTTCAAACCCGCAAAGTGGCTGATCACTTAATCAAACAAGCCGGCGTCAAATTGCCTTACTTAGTCGGCACCATGATTGAAATTCCCCGCGCCGCACTGTTGGCCGACCAATTGGCGGAAGTGGCGGAGTTTTTCAGCTTCGGGACCAACGATCTGACCCAAATGACCTTGGGGCTATCGCGCGACGATGCCGGGCGCTTTTTGCCGACCTATGTCGCCACCGAGAAAGACGGCGGCAAAGGCATACTCAAAGATGATCCGTTCCAAAGTTTGGACCAGGATGGCGTTGGCCTTTTGGTCAAGTGGGGCATTGATCGAGGACGCGCCACCCGTAAAAACATGAAAATAGGGATTTGCGGGGAACACGGTGGCGAAATGGACAGCGTCAAGTTTTGTTGCCGTATCGGCATGGATTATGTGTCCTGCTCACCCTACCGCGTGCCGATTGCCCGTTTGGCCGCGGCGCACGCCGCTTTGGAGGCGAAGTCCTCGGGCGCCAAACGCAAAAAAGGAAAATAAAGACGATCATTCATGGATCCGTTTAAAGTTTACCTTAAAGAAATCAAAGACATCCCCCTGCTGACCGCGCAGCAGGAGGTGGACCTGGCCCGCCGCATCAAAAAAGGGGACAAGTCCGCCCGGGAAACCATGATCCGGTCCAATTTACGTTTGGTTATCAGCATTGCCAAACGTTACACGAATCTGGGGATTTCTTTAAGTGATTTGATCGAAGAGGGCAATATCGGCCTCATGCGCGGGGTCGATAAATTCGACCCTGAAAAGGGGTTCCGGTTCTCCACCTACGCCGCCTGGTGGATCAAACAGGGCATTTCCCGGGCCATCATCGACCAGGGCCACATGATCCGCGTGCCCGTGTACCTCAATGAAGAGATCATGAAATACCGTAAGGTGGTCGAGAAGTTGACCCAGCATCTGCGCCACCGCCCCAGCACCCAGGAAATCGCCAAAAGGTTGAAAGTCACCCTCGAGCGGGTGCGAGAACTCGAGACCGCCATCACCAAAATGTCGAGTTTGGACGCGCCCTTGGGAGAAGAGGGGGACGGCATGTTTAAGGATGTTATTGAAGATGAGAGCATGGTGGCGCCGGACGAGTCGGTGGAATTGTTCTTAAACAAAGAACGGGCCCGGGCCATCTTAGACAGTTTGGATGAACGCGAGCGCATCATCATTGAGATGCGTTTTGGTCTTGCTCCCGACGGCACCCAATACACCCTGTCCGAAATTGCCAAAAAAATGGGCATTTCCCGCGAACGGGTCCGCCAGATCGAAGAATTGGCGATCCAGAAACTTAAGCGGGACTTGCAGGAGAAAGAAGGGGGCCGGGCGTCATGAGCGTTGCACGCCTTAAACGAAAACCCATCTATGTGTTGATCCTGCCCCGTTTCGAAGATATTTTCCACGCCTTTTATACCGGTGAAATCACCAAAGGCGTCAACCTTGCCGCCTCCCGTTTGAATGTCGACATTTTGATCCATATCACCGATCGCAGCAACCATGCCTCATGGTTGGACGCCACCCTGCTTGACCGCAAACATGTCGACGGCATTTTATTTTCCGACATCGACAATGATTTGAGCATGGTCAAAAAAGCGATCAATCGCGGCATGCCGGCGCTGGTCTTAAACAACATCATCCAGGAGCCGATCAACTACATTGCCATCAACAATTACAAGGCCGCGGTGCAGGTCGTGGACGAGTTTATTAAATTGGGCCACACCAAAATTGCCACGGTGGCGGGGGACCTCTCGACCCAGGCCGGCCAGGTGCGTTTGGCGGGGTATTATGATTCGCTCAAGAAAAATAATTTGCCCGTGGAAAAGAGTTATGTCCGCGTCGGCGGGTTTTTAAGGACGCCGGCCCGCCAGGCCGCACAGGAATTGCTGAAACTCAAAGAGCGTCCCACGGCGATCTTTGCCGCCTCAGATGTGATGGCCTTGGAAATCATGGACGTGGCCCGGTTAAAGAAAATCCGCGTGCCCCAGGATTTGGCCATTTGCGGCTTTGACGATAACCCCATCAATGTGCACTCGTCGGTGAAATTAGCCACGGTGGCGCAGCCCTTGGTTGAGATGGGGCGTTTGGGCATGGAGATGCTCTACCAAATCAGCCATGGCAAGGCCCGGCTTCCCGTCAAGGAACTCTTGCAGGCCAGTTTGATCAAGGCAGAGTCCATGGGAGGCTCCCTGTCATGAGACTTGAAGAATTGAAACAACACATCCGCGACGTTCCCAATTTCCCCAAAGAAGGCATTATTTTTAAAGACATTTCCACGTTGCTCAAGAACAAGAACGCTTTCAAGAAATCTATTGATGTGCTGGGCGACAAATATGAGCGCGACCGCCTGGACTATGTGGTGGGGGTGGAAGCGCGCGGGTTTATTTTTGGCGCGGCGTTGGCGTACCGGCTGGGCGTCGGGTTTATCCCCATCCGTAAAAAAGGAAAATTGCCTTATAAAACCAAGAGCGTCACCTATCAATTGGAATACGGCAGCGACACCCTGGAGATTCACGAAGATGCCTTGCACAAGGGGGCCCGCGTTTTGGTTGTCGATGATCTGCTGGCCACCGGCGGCACCATCAAGGCCGTCGTAGATCTTTTGAAGCATTTGAACGCCACGGTCGTCGGGGTCGCTTTCCTCATTGAACTGCAATTTCTCAAAGGCAAAGACAAACTCAAAGATTTGCCGATCCATTCCATCATCCAGTATTGATGCGCAACTATAAATCTCCCCTAACTTTGGGCCTCCTGGCCATTTGCGTCTTTCTAATCAATCTTCCGGTGTTCCAATATCCTCTGGGTTCGGTGTGGGAGCCCCGCTTGGCGCTGGCGCATATTTTGATCGTCTTGATTGTTTTCGTCTTGCTTTCCCGACGGTTGAGTTTGGCAGGGGCCTTCATCGGGGCCCTGTTGTTCGGCATTTTTCCCACCCATGTGCACACCTTGGCCAGCGGCATTTTTGATGCGAAGGCCCTGGCTTGGTATGTTTTGGTCTTGGGCTTGGCCGTTGGTTTTGCCGTAGGTGTCGAGCAATTCCATAAATTTTTGCGCAACCAGGAACCTTTGATCCGCTATCTGTTTTGGGCGGGCATTTATGCCTTGATCGTGGGACTGGCCCTGCTGGTTAGTTTCCAGGCCAACCAGATTTTTGTGGGCGAGGAAAGCCTGTTGCGCTGGCGTACGCAACAAGGAAGGGACGCAGACGCTTGCCTTAAACTGGCCGAGCTTTTGCGCCGGGACCACGCGGTGGCGCGCAATCCCGCTAAAGTAAATACCATCGTTGATCTATACAACAATGCCATTGCCCTTTCTCCGCAACTTATGAAGGCCTATGATGGCCTGGCGGAATTTTATTTAACTGCCGGCCGCCGCCAGGAAGCGTTGGAGGTGTATCAGCGGGCCTTGGCGATGGACACCGCCCGACGGGAAACCTACTATCGCCTGGGGGCCTTGTATGAAGACATGGATCAGCCCAAATGGGTCATTGAAATTTACAATATGCTGCTGAAACTTTATCCTGAGGACGATGAGGTGTGTGTGCGCGTGATGGATGCGTACCGCCGGGCCATCCACGACCACCCGCAGACGATCGTTTACCAGGAGAAGAGGGAGGAACTCTTAAGCCGCTACGAGGAACTTTCGAAACGGAAAAAATACACGGCTGCCGATTATTTTAATTTAGGGTTTTTGTATGAGCAAGTCGGTGGTTACGAGGAAGCGGTGCGGTTTTACCGCAAAGCCCTGCAGCTGCAGCCCACGCATGAGCAAGCGTTGTACAATTTGGCCAACCGGTTCCAGCAGGCGGGGGATTTTAAAGCTGCGTTGCTCTTATACGAACGCATGGTCCGGCTGCATCCGAAATCGCCTATGGCGTATTTAAACATGGGCATTATCCTTAATTCCCTGGGCGATGCGCCCCGGGCCCGGTATTTTTATCAAAAGACCATTGGGCTTGATCCCAAGAATGCTGAGGCATATTTTAATTTGGGGTATTTGAACGAAAATGGAGGAGAACTCCGGGAGGCCTTGAATGATTATGAAAAAGCCGTGGAGAATAACCCTAAGCATGCCGAGGCCTACTATAATATGGGCAATGTGTACGCGACGCTGGGGCAATACCCGGAGGCCATTGCCTCGTACTTAAAAACAGTTGGCATCAATGCCAACCATCAGAGTGCCTATGTGAATTTATCCATTCTGTCGTTTAAGTCCGGCAATTTTCGCGAAGCCATCCGCTATCTGGAAGAAGCGCGGCTTTTAGGGTATAATCCCCCCGAAGAATATTTGCAGACGTTGGAGGGGTATAGGAAGAAATAGCTGAAAATCCGTGGCCCTGCCCTGGCTTTTCTAGAAAAGAACATTAAGGAAGCCAGGACCGGGACGAATTTTCTCTATATGCATTTGAACATGAAGTATTCGTGAATAGCAAATTGTGGAAAATTCGTCCCTGTAGCTCAGATTTGGATAGAGCGCGGCTCTCCTAAGGCCGGCGTCGTTGGTTCGAATCCAACCAGGGACACTTTACCAAAAATTAAAAGAACAACTTCTAGAGAAAAGTGTCCCAGTCCTCGATTCTAATAGAATTAAAAGGGAATCGAGGGCAGGGACCGGTACTATAAAATAATTATCTGAATTCATGAGAAAAGTGTCCCAGTCCTCGATTCTAATAGAATTAAAAGGGAATCGAGGGCAGGGACCGGTACTATAAAAATATTTATTAAGAAATCGTCAGAAAAGAATATCCTGTCCTTGATTCTACAAGAATTAAAGAAGAATCAAGGGCAGGGACCGGTGGTGCCAAAGTCCTTTTAGAAATTCTATGGGCATCATAGCTGGTATAGTAAATAAAATTGACCGGTCCTGCAGCATAGATTTTGCTTAGCCTAATGAAAAAATTACGCCTTTATCTTGATACAACGATTTTTAATTTCTTATTTGCCGACGATTCACCAGAGGAATGCAGGTTAACCCAAAAGTTTTTAAACAAATTAAATCGTTTGATATTTTCATTTCCGAAGTAGTTTTGCGTGAGATTCATCGCTGTGATCAACCAAAGCAAAAGAAGCTATTAGATGTTATTGATCGTTATGATTTAGAAGTTTTCAATTTCACTGAAGAAGCAGATCAGTTGGCTGAAATTTATATTAAAAAGGGAGTAATTCCGGCGAAATACCGGGATGATGCTAATCATATTGCAGTAGCCAGTTTACATAATTGCGATGGGTTGAGTTGGAATTTTCAACACATTGTCAAAGTAAAGACCAAACGGGAAGTGGCAGTCATTAATTTGCATAAAGGGTATCAGTCAATCGATATTTATACACCTAGGGAGGTGGTTGAAGATGTTTAGACAGCCAAAAGCGTTAAAAGAAATCAATAAGATCCAGGAAACTATTTATCACGAAGAAAAAAAATGTCTTCAAAGGAACGTGTCGCCACAATTCATCGGGAAGCACAAACGTTACGCAGAAAGCATGGTTTGAAAACTAAACAGATTGTTTGATCCGGAAGAATTGTTGAAAGAACAGAAATTCACCCCACGTCAAAAGCATTGGCTAGCAATGGCGAAACAGCGCGGTTTGGTGGTGGATGTGCCATATTCACTCGAAATTACGGGGCAGAAAAGGGCATGCTAATGGTTTCTGAGTATAAGATTCTCGATGGAAAAACCAAAGAAACCATGAAACTGGGATATGGATATTCCTGTATGTCGCAGCCATGATTCTAAAAGATCATCAGCTTTATTTGACGTTCACCCACTAGAAATCCGTTTACAAGGGGGCATATGACTAATCAACAAAATTTTATTAGCCGAGCATTTATTATTCTAGGCGTTTTGTCTTTATTGCTGCTTTTACCAATGGCTCTTTCAGGAGGTCCTGGGCAAGACCACAAAGGGATGTTTCTATTAGGTATGATCACCTTTGGTGCAAGTTGCCTCATCTGCGGATTCGTTTTATCAAAAGAAAAAAGAGAATGGCGTTGGATTCCTGCGGTTATTAATATTTTTAATGTTTTAGGATTAGGTTTTTATATTGTTCAGAATTTTTTAGGTCCCGATGGTGCGCTATGGCTAAAGGGAAATAATATCCTTCCGTTTGTCATGTTATTTTTACTTTACAGTGAGTATTATTTTATACGTTTACTAAAAAAAGCGTAGTGGTTCATCTGTAGAAATTCACTAGCAAGAATCGTTCACTAGGGGGAACATTTACATTTCCGATTTTTGCGATATAATAGGGTGTTGATGGTACACCGCCATCTGAGGAATACATAATATTCAGGGCGGCTTTTTTATTTAGATCTCGCCGAGACTTTAACCCCAACGATTTGAACCCAACAAAGGAGAGCGCAATGAACAGGAAAATGGCAATTGGCTTTTTGGTATTGTATTTTGGATTAGGGACAGCGCTGGTTTCGGCCGCCGAAGCAATGGATCAGGCTAAGGCCGCAAACCCGATGATGGACCCGGCCATGATGGAAAAGATGAAGCAGCTGGGCTCGCCGGGTGAGCAGCATAAGGTCCTAGACACCCTGGCCGGCAAGTGGAAGCACACCATGAAGTGGTGGATGGCCCCCGATGCACCTCCAGAGGAATCGTCC
The DNA here is from genome assembly GCA_021731625.1 of Candidatus Omnitrophota bacterium. GTDB lineage: Bacteria > Omnitrophota > Gorgyraeia > Zapsychrales > Fredricksoniimonadaceae > JAKFXC01. The sequence continues at coordinate 3,393 of JAKFXC010000085.1, read as the reverse complement.
GGCAACTCCGAGAAAACTTGGATCCTGGGCGGCCGTTATTTAAAGGATGAGACCAAAGGCCAGGCCATGGGGCAGCCTTTCGAAGGATTGGGCTTGACTGGTTATGACAATGTCAAAGGGGAGTACACGTATGTGTGGTTGGACAATATGTCGACCGGCATTATGAGCTCTACGTCTCAATACGATCCTGCCACCCAGACGTTTTCCGAAAAAGGCTCGTTTTCCTGTCCGGTGACCGGAGAAAAGAACAAGACATTCCGTGCCGTCACCAAAATTATCGACAATGATCACTTCACGTACACCATGTACTCCACGGGTATGCAAAAAGACGGCAGCCCCGAGTTTAAGAGCATGGAAATCATGTACACACGCGTACAGTAAGTCTTAATTCTTCCCCCTTAAGATACTTTTAAGGGGGATTTTTTTTACGCTTGCAGTTTAGCACTGATGTATTGGTCATCTAGCTGCGTGAAGGAATCGTAAAACAGCCCCAAAGCATTGAAGTATTCCGGGACCCGCAGGCAGATCACCTTGTCCGCTTCCTGGGCGAGTTTTTGTAAGCCAGATGAAGCCCCCACCGGCAGGGCGACGATGATTTCTTTAGGGTTTTCTTCCCGAACCGCCCAGATGGCCGCCAGTGCGGTGGCGCCAGTGGCCACACCGTCGTCGGTGATGATCACCCGTTTGCCTGTAAAAGGGAGTTTAGGTCGGCCGGCCCGGAACAGGTTTTTGCGTTGGGTGATATTGTTCATCTCCTGGGATTTTGTGCGGTCGATATATTCTTGACTGGCCCGCACCTGCCTGGCCAAATCACCGTTGATGTACAATTGTCCGTCTTCGCTGACCGCCCCGATGGCCAACTCCGGGTTTTTGGGAGCCCCGATTTTGCGCGACAGAATAATGTCCAAGGGTAGACTTAAACATTTTGCCAATTGCCAGCCAATGATGACGCCACCGCGGGGGATCCCCACTACCACGTCGGCTTCAATGGTCAGAGATTTCAATGCTTTGCCCAGTCGTTGGCCCGCCTCGTCGCGGTCCTTAAAGGCTTTGTGGGAGTGCTCGATGACAATAAGTTCGGGATTTCGAATGGACATTTAGGTATAATAACAAAACTTAGGGCGGTAGTCATACTTGATTTATCTGACCAAGGAGGCGTTACATGCATTATAGAATCATGATGGCGTTGGTAATGGCGGGGATGTGCTATTCTTCACCGGTATGGGCGAAACAGGCCAAGGCGGTGATTGCAGGTACAGCGCCGGATTCAAAGATCACCGGCGAGGTTATCTTAACGGACAAGGACGATGGTTTGGAAGTGGAAGCCACGGTGGACAATTTATCGCCGGGCAAACACGGGTTCCACATCCATGAACACGGCAGCTGTGACGAGCAGGGCAAGGCGGCCGGCGGGCATTTTAACCCTGACCATGCCCAGCATGGGTATGTTCCCAAAGATGGTCTCACAAAGGCCCACCCGGGCGACATGGGCAACCTGGAGGCAGGCCCCGACGGGAAAGCCACGGTAAAAGTCTTTTTGAAAGGCGCCAGCTTGGCCGAAGGCCATTACGGTGTGATGGGAAAGGCCGTTATCGTGCATGAGAACGAAGATGATTTTAGTCAACCCACCGGCAACGCCGGGGGCCGGATCGGCTGCGGGATTATCCAATAACGTATGACATCAAAAATTCTGCTTCGGGTCGGTTTGGCGGCTTTATTTGCCGGCATGGGTATTGCGGGTGCGCAGGCAGCATCATTTGCACCAAAACTGGGAGAGACGCTGCTCATTGTGGGCCAGGATCGAAATTCCATCGCTGATTATGTCAATGGCACTGGCAATGTCCCCGGCGGGACTATGGTTTATACGTCGGTGCAAAAGATGGATGGGTTAGGAGGTGCGGCCGATTATGGCGGCGGCGTGCAGGATGCCAGTGCCTTGGCAAAGGCTTACCCGGATTCGGTTATCCAAGTAGGACTGTATATGGTGGGCGCCTTAAATGGCGTCATCGCCGGTCAATACGATGAAAATGTGCGTTTTTTAGCGAGTTGGATTAAAAGAATTGACCGCCCGGTCTTTTTGCGCATAGGCTACGAATTTGATAATGCCTCGAATCGCTATGATCCTGAGGAGTATAAAGCCGCCTTCCGTCACATCGTGGATGTGCTGCGTGAACAAGGCGGTGAGAAGGTGGCATTTGTCTGGCATTCCGGCTCCAGGAATGACTCCGGCCGCGCGTGGGAAGAGTGGTATCCCGGCGATGACTACGTGGATTGGTTCGGGGTGTCCATTTTTGGCACCCAGCAGGTCCCCGAAGCCATGCAGTTTGCCAAACTAGGGCGCCAGCACCATAAACCGCTCATGATCGCGGAGTCGGCACCGCACGGGGTCTACACCGTGCGCGGCATGACCGATTGGTTTACGCGCATTTTTTGGTTCATTAAAGCAAATGAGGTAGGGGCTTTTTCGTACATCAATACGGACTGGGATGCGCTGCCCATGTTTCGGAATGAAAAGTTCGGGGACCAACGCATTGAGCGATTTCCAGAAATCCAAGAGTTATGGTTAAAAGAAATTGGAAAGTCCAAGTACCTGAAGGCCTCGCCGGATTTGTTTGAACGCTTAGGATGGGGCCGTTAAGAAGGGTTTTTGGCGGACTGCTTTTCCAAACCCCCCCAAAATATTTCTACAATTTTTTGGTCCAGATGATTGGTCATCGAGCGCATGATTTGTATCGCTTCCTGCTGGGATTTTTTGGCCCGGTAGGGGCGTTCGCTGGTCAAGGCATCGTAGACATCCGCGATGGTCAGGATCCGCACCAGCAGTGAAATCTCGTCGCCTTTGAGCCCGTCGGGATACCCGGTGCCGTCGATTTTTTCATGATGGTGGCGGATGACGTCGCACAAATGCTGCAGCGAGCGCACCGGTTTGATGATGCTCTCTCCGATTTCCGGGTGGCGCCGCATGATCACCCACTCCTCATCGGTCAACGCACCTTCTTTGCGCAAGATTTCATCGGGGATGCCGATTTTTCCCAAATCATGCAGGCGGGCCCCGTCGCGCAAGGTGCTTAAGTCGGTTTCGTTGAGCCCCAGGCTCCTGCCGATCATCATGGTGTGCTCTGCCACGCGGTCCAAATGGCCGCGGGAATATCTGTCCTTGGCGTCGACGGCCAAGGCCAGCGCGGAAATGGTCTCAAAATAAGTCTTCTCGATGTCGCGGTTGAGTTTGGAATTTTCCAGGGCCACAGCGGTTTGGGTGGCCAGGTTAAAGACCAGGGACATGTCTTCATCGCTGAATTTATCGGCGATTTTATCCGGGCGGCCTAGGGTGATGAGTCCGCCGACCCGGTCGTGGTAAATGAGGGGGGCGCACAACAGCTGTTGGCCGAACTG
>JAKFXC010000084.1 GCA_021731625.1 Candidatus Omnitrophota bacterium | reverse complement strand
GGTTACTTCCAGTCCACAAAAACATTATCCGTGGCCATTCAGGTCTTAATTGATAACATCGCCACCGGCAAATGGCGCAAGGCAGTTCCGGCCGTTTATGACAATCAATACGAAATTCATCAAATGTTCAGGCAACGCTATGGCTCAGATTAACGGCTCAGACACAATGTTCTGGACAAGTCCCAGAAACCCCTTGTCCGACCGATTGGGCCTGCTTTTCATCAATAACAGCAAAAGAGAGGTCACTGGCAGTAAAGAAAAACATTATCAAAGTCACAAGGCAATAACTGAAGCATTTCTGAAGGTATTTCATATAGACCCTTTCTGTAAACATGTTCATAAATCCGGTTTGCCCACATACCAGCAGGTGAAAACCACGGCGGCACACAAAACCAATGAAATGGTGGTGGCAATGGCGCCAGCGGCTGTGATGAGTGATTGTATTGTGTAACTAGCCAATTCCATTTGTTCCCCTTTGCTATGTGATTTAATTGCATTTGCAACCTATTAACCAAAGCATAGCATGCTTTAGTTGTAATTGCAAGTTTATTTTTGTACTAGGAATTGATTGCTAGATGCGGGGTCTGATTAGTACTGCAGAATTTAAGGCGTAACCGTGATCTTCTCCGACCTGGCCCCTTCTGTGTATCCATCCTCTAATAAATACCGGAATTCATAAATGCCCGGTGTATTCGGAGCCGTGGTGCTGAAGGTCCCTGATGTAACGCCATCGGTATATTTCCACCTGCTTTGATCAAAACTCCTGTTGGGATCCCCTGTTTTATACAAGGATACCCAGTCTGTTGGTTTAGCCTTCTGAGCATTTGCCGTCCATTGAACGGATATCTCGTCGGTACTGAACGTAAGCGACGATGGCACCAGGCTGTAATTCAATGGCGCTTGTGTTATGGTATACGTGGCGGTGGCTACATCGCTGTCCGCCATTCCGGCCTTAATGGCAATGGTCTTTAAGGGTGCTTGTGACGGGAACATTAGTGATTAGCTTAATGTTACCAGTTAGTTACAACTACTCCACAATGAAATAATATTTCTTTATAGGTTGCCTATGGGGAAGGATTTGCGAAGTAAACAGGGAATGTGCCATTAGCAACATGGGCGCATTCCCTGTTCTTAATCTAAGGGTTGACGGTGATCTGCTCCGACCTGGCCCTGTCTTCGTACCCATCGTTTAATAAATACCGGAATTCATAAGTCCCCGGAGTCGGCGCTGTTGTAGTGAAGGTCCCTGTGGCACCACCGGTGTACCGCCATTTGTTGAGGGTGTTCCAGGCCGTATTAGGATCCCCTACTCGAAATAGAGCTACCCAATCCCTTCCTCCAGTATGATCAACCGGAGTTGTCCATTGAACGGAAATAGCCTCGCCGGCTTTAACAGCGATGGTGGTCGTTTTTAGTGAAAATGAACTTGCTATCGGTGGCGGTGCAGAACCACCCACCGTGATGTGGACCGACCTTAACACATCGGTGAAACCATCCTTGAGCAGGTATCGGAACTCATACTTGCCCGCTGCGCTTGGCGCCGTGGTGTTAAAGACTCCCGCTGTTGCGTTTTGGGTATAGGTCCATTTGTTTAGGATCTTCCAGTCCTCATTACGATCCCCTTCCTTAAATAAGCCAATCCAGTCATTGGGGGCATGTCCTGCCGGCGCGCTCCAAGTGACGCTTAAGGACTCGTTGGGATTGACTGTAACCGATGATGGCACCAGGCTGTGATTCGATGGCGGCTGGTCTTTTGTTATTGTATATGTGGCGGCAGCCACGTCGCTGTCTGCCATGCCGGTTTTAACAGCAATGGCCTTGAGGGTAGTTGTGCTGGCCACCTTGATGGTGGCTGTTGTGTACGGGCTGGAATTTCTTGTGGGCACCGTGCCGTCTGTTGTGTAGTAAATTGAGGCACCTGCTGTATCCGTAATTATTTGGACATCCACATCAGCCTTAAAGTCCCCACCCGACGGCGAAAATAGCGGGGTTAGAACTTTTACGAGTGTTTCCGTCTTGACGGTAATGGGAACCGACCTAAATACGTCCGTGAAGCCGTCATTGAGCAGGTAACGGAACTCATACCTGCCTGGTTTGGTCGGCGCCGTGGTGTTAAAGACGCCCGAGGTTGCTGGGCCGGGGCCGGTGTATTGCCACTTGTTTAAAGTACCCCAGGCACTATTGGGATCTCCTTCCCTATACAAGCCAATCCAATCCTTTTCAGCATGGTCTGAAGGAGCTTTCCAGGTCACTGAGAGCGGCAGACCAGGTGCCACCGTTGTGGCTGAAGGAGTCAATGCATAAGGCGACGCTGGGTTGACCTGCTGCGACAGACCGCCAAAGGATTTTTTATGGCGCAAATCACCCTGATATTCAGCGGTGATAGTCCGAGTCCCTTGGGGTAAATTTTCCGCTGGACATTTGGCCTCTCCGTCAGCTTCCAAAGGCACGGCATTGCAGTTATCTAAAGGTGACATCCCCTCCACAAATCTGACCACACCGGTCGGAGTTGATGCTGTTACCGATCCTTTCACCTCAGCGGTAAAAGTCACTTTATCCCCGACATTAGATGGATTTAGTGAACTGGTAAGCTTGGTTGAGGTTTCTGTCTGGGAGGACGGAGCGGTCTTTTGATTATAATAGGCAATTAGGTCGTTGGCTTCAGTTGTGTTATAACCCAACCCTTGCAGAAATGTGCCGTAGATGTTGTACGTTTTCTCATATTCTGGAGATCCAGGACCTTTCCCGCTAGCTAGTATCGCTACCAGATTATCTACCGCTGTCTTACCATTATTGAAGAATTCCAGCCTGTAATAAGCACTGAGGTCAATGGCTTCACTTGTGTTGTAACCCAACCCTTGCACAAACGTTCCATAGATGTTTGCTGCTTTCTCATACTCCTCTGATCCTGGATAATTGCCGGCAAAAATGACTTTCACCAAATCATCCACCGCTGTCTTACCATCATTGAAGAATTCCAGCCTGTAATAAGCACTAAGGTCATCGGCTTCAGTTGTGTTGTAACCCAACCCTTGCACAAACGTTCCATAGATGTTTGCTGCTTTCTCATACTCCTCTGATCCTGGAAAATTGCCGGCAAAAATGACTTTCACGAGATCATTAATCGCTTTTTTGCCACTGCCAAAAAATTCCAGCCTGTAATAAGCGGTTAGTTCATCGGCTTCAGGGCTGTTGTACCCTAGCCCCTGCAAAATCGCACCATATTTATTCGCCGCAGCTTCATATTCAGGCGACCCGGGGAATTTTCCGTTGAATATGACCCCCACTAAATTATCAAGCGCCTTCTTGCCGGCGCACACACCGGTGCAAGATGCATCTGTTACAGTAATGGTTATATCTTCTGAAACGCTCAACTTACCATCACTCACCATAATCGTAATCGGAAAATCGCCGATTTGCCCCAAGCTAGCCGCTGGCGTCCACGTAAAAGCACCGGTGCTTGACAGATTTGCCCCAGCGGGCAAGCCGGTCGCCGTATAAACTAGAGGGTCATTCTCCACATCGGTTGCGGATAAATCCAAATTAATAGCTGTCCCCACTTGCTCGGTGACATGGCCAATGGTATTTTTAAATACTGGCGGTTGATTCTGCACTGACGGCGCATCAACTGCATCCACCGAACCCGGACTCCCATCTTCGTAGATCACATCCACATGATACTTCTTGTTAGGCTTCCAAAAGTCTATATACAGCTCAACCTGTCCAGGACCATTATTGGGCTTGCGTTCCACAAACCAATTAATCTCATTTGGCGGCCATTCCCATCTGCCAACGTCCTCAATGGTCGTGACCACCACATTTGTTATGACTTTGGGGACATTACTCAATCGAATGTGCACGTCATATGTTCCATTTGACCCCAAACTACGCTGTCCGACAAAGTCCGCTTTCTCCGTGTCGCCATATGAAACAGCCGTAAGTGGTTGATTCGGGGGACTAATCACAATTGTCAGTCTATCTGTATCATTAAATTCCCCTTTGTCTTTAGCGGTGACATCAATATTTGTGGTACCTGCTTGCGTTGGTGTCCAGATGAATACCGCCGTCTTTATTTGCCTCAAGCCGGCCACCATTTGTAATATGAGATCGGCATCCGGCTTTGTTACTTGCCCATCTTCATTGGCATCCGCCAGCACTTTGGCTTCCGGGCTTAAAGCATAATAGTTGGGATCATTCGGCCCCAGCAAATACCGCAAGACCCTTTGGCTGTCCAGTGATTGGACTTCCCCATTCATGGTCACATCTCCTAAAGGCAAAAACACTGCCCCTGCCGGAAGACCAGTTGCTGAAAACTTCAGAGGGTCATTGTCGATGTCACGGCCTCTGACTTTAACGACCATCTGGTCTCCCACTCTACCTGTTGCACTCACTGGATCTAATTCCGGAGGGTTATTCTTAAGGATGGTCTGCTTAATCTCTGGGCTGGTTGAAGGAGCATTATTCGCATCACCATTATAATGGGCAGTAAGTTGATGATCCCCTAAGACCAAAGCCCTGGTCTTACAAGCAGCGCTGTTCAGGGTCAAAGCAACATCGGCACAGAGCATCGCATTGCTGTTGCTGGCATCATTAAAAGTAACCGTGCCGGAAAGCGACAAATCCTCTGGGCCCACTGTGGCGCTTAAAAAGACTTCTTCACCTTCTTTAATGGTCCCGCCGCTGGTAAGCTTTGTCGTGGTTGCCGCTTTGACCGTTATGGTGACTTCCTGGATGACCTCCGGCGACTTATTGTCGGTTACGCCAAAAGTGATTTTATAAACATTATCCGGAGCCTTGGCCTGCAGCGGTGTGGGGGTCCAGAGAAAGTCGCGGTTGTCTGCATTAAATTGAGCCCCATCGGGTAACCCGGAGACCACCCGATACGCTAACTGGTCTGTCTCATCATCATCTTCCGCATTGACCGTAAAGTTGATCGGTGTTCCTGAAACGGCTGCTTGGGTTAAATTCAATTGCACAAATCGTGGCGGAGTGTTTGCCGGAGGCGGAGCCTTGCTTGAGGTATACAAGTTAAGAACATCCTGTGCATTCAATGCTTTTTTGTAGACCTGGACGTCATCTATTGCCCCCAAAAAATTCCATCCCGGGCTTGTAGATGCGCCCATGGTTATCCCAGGAGCTGAAAACAAAGGCACTGCCGCGTCTTGTTGAGCTGTGTAACAGGGATTCCCGTCCAAATAAAGGCCAACATTCAGGTTGGCTTGATCGTACGTTAGGACCCCTTGATGCCAGACATTGGGTGTTACCAAGCAGCCTTCCTTATTGATAAGGTTTAAATCCCACTGTTTTCCGTTGCCAATTCCCCCGGTCAATTTGCCGTTCTCCGTAATCAATAAGCGATAGTAATTGTCTTGTCCTGCTTGGCTTCCTCCATGAAGGACTACCTCTGGGATGCCAATCTTTGTCTGCTTAAACCAGACCGTTAGGGTGATGGCCGAAGCAGGCCCAGGAAAACTCGATGTGACCTTGCCATTGGCCCCGTCCAGGCTGATCACTTGCTTGCGTTCGCGGTCGGTGGCAAAAGCAGCGCCATTAGACACAGAGGCCTGGTTATTTCCTGCCGCATCGGCCGCGGTTTTTGGTTCCACGTCAGGGTCGTCGTTGAATTTCCAGAACGCAGAAAGGCCGATTCTTTCGTTGTCGTCGTAAAGATAAATATCACCGCTGCCTGTGCGATAATCAATCCAAGCGATACGACCATCTGAAATATGAAGAGGAGGAAAAATAGTTGTTATATCCGAGTTAAGACCAACGCGCCTTTGCTGCTTGGTGTTAAAATCATAAGTATATATGTCATAAAAAAATCCGTACACACCATAATTGAGATCATAGCCTACTCCTCTGCGACTATCGGACCATGCTACCATGTCGCCAGAAATTTCAGCAGATGCCAGATATGAGGGTGAATTAAGGATGACCGTAGGACCTTGGCCAGTTTCCAAATCGTAATATAGTAGTTGATTCTGATCATCTACCCATGCCACTTTATTATTTGAGAACAATATCAAGAGGTGGGCACTGTCGGGGGGAAAAGCAACAAGAGTTTTTTTCTCCTTAGTGGAAATATCGTAAAGCACAATACCTCCATTGCCGACATCATCTAGACGAGCTGCATATACAACCTTACCGTCAGACACAACCGGAGAATCTACTGGGTATATACTACCGGTCAGAATTCTCGTCAAAGCATCATTCTTAATATCGTATAAGTAAACCTGATTAAAAATATTTAAAGCTATCCAATTACCGGAAATGGAAAGCTGCGAATAAACAGAACCGCCTAGAGTACCCGGCCTTGGATTTGGAAGTGTTACGATTTTATGTAAATTAGTTGTTAAATTATATATATTTAAAAAAAACGGAGTAAAAAAAGACTTTTCTTTGCGATCTACCCAGACAAGGTTATTTCCCTCTAAAATAGGAGCTAGTGGAATCAAATCCAATAAAGGTTTTGTATGATCCAAGGCCAGATACACATTCTTTTGTATTGGAGTTTCTGTTTTTGAATCCATATCTTGTACCAAAATATCAAATAATGCATAAATGAGGTCAGAATTTGCTCTCCTCGTTACGGCTATTCGTTTTCCTGAAATTGCAAAAAATTCCTCAGTTAGCGCAGTAGACGTTATTCGACGCACGTGAGGCATGATGGAAATTTGAGAAGTGGCCTGAAACTCTACTCCTTGAGAGGTCGTCGCAACAAGTTTTATTTTTAAAACATCGATACTGGAGAACGAGTCACTCCTTAAAACACCAAGCACTCCATCATGCACTGGAGTTAAAACAACAGAAGTCAAAGGCATCCAAGTTAAAGGCGTAGATAAAGTGGAATAAAAAAGTTGATAACTTGCAAAATTTGGTCCTTCGGCACTTCCTATAATTTTGAATTCAGGATCAGAATGGGAATTCCATATGTCTGATTGGCGGGGTGATTTAATGGTTGCCGTTAAAACAGAATCAACCTTCAGGGCTTCTTCGAAATTCAACCGTCCAAACTCAAACTTGTCTGTCTGTGGATTAAAGACCTTGTCGCTGGATATTTTGATGGCCTGGCGCACATCTTCATTTGAAAATTCAGGATTTTTAGTGAGAATAGCCGCTGCGACCCCAGATACAAAAGGAGCTGACATGGATGTACCAGCTAAACGAAGTAAATTTTCGTTACTTCCGACTAATAATTTCGTTGGACAAGCAGTTCCGGTGTTACAAACACTCGCCTTCAAGGAAAGTATATTGTATACCGAGTATACATCAGTCCCCACTTGATTGCTTCCTCCCGGTGCTGCAACATCCACCAGAGACCCGAAATTAGAAAATGATACTTTATCGTCATTTTGGGAACTGGCAGCGACAACGATAGGTTTTGAGTCGGTCATATTTACTGGACTGGTATATCCTACATTATGGTCTTCATTACCAGCCGCAAAAACGGTCACCACACCCATGCTGTAGGCATATCGAACGGTATCTTCGATCATGGACATGGAGGGGGAAAAACCAAACCCCCAACTATTATTGATAACATCCGCTCCGTTTTGAACCGCATAAATCATGGATTGGGCTAAACTATACATAGAACCGTAGCCATTGCCATCAAGCGCACGAACTGGCATAATCTTTGCTTTTGGCGCAACTCCAATGATTCCTCTATTGTTGTCTCCAACCGCAGCAATGATTCCTGCCACGTGTGTTCCGTGTCCGTTCACATCGAAAGGATTATTGGATTGACTCGGATTAAGATAAGAACCACCTATAAAGTCCCATCCCCTCACATCGTCAGTAAAGCCATTGCCATCATCATCAATTTTATTACCATCTGTTTCCTTGGTGTTATTCCATATATTGGCAGAAATGTCGATATGCGAATAATCAACTCCTGTATCGACAACCGCAACAACACTCCCTTCTCCTTGCGAAATTTTCCAGGCTTCAGGAGCTTTAATAGTCTGCAAAGCCCACATATCCGGGTAACCCTGACCCCAGGAATTTGATCTGCTAAAAAAGGGGTCGTTGGGAGCATCTTGAGGAAAACTTTTTACTCTTACAATGTTGTTACATCCAAACGTTTCAACATTTGGATCGTCACGCAATTCCTTTTCTACCGCGGTTCTGTCCGTCTCAGGTACCTCCATCATGTACCAATTAACAACATTAAGGTCCGGCCCTTGCACATTTTTTGGCATGCGGGCGGCTTTTCTTTTATTTTGCGTTCTCATCTTTTGATATTTCTGTACCAGCTCGTTTTTAACTTCTGATGTTCTCCTTTTGCCCCGATTCATTACACCCTTTAGACGGGCCCTGTGCCTCCCCATATAGTTAGCCGTCTTCTTTAGCGACGGATCAATATTCGCTTGTGGGTTCTGCAACAATGCCTCACCACTTATCTCAATATTATTTTTGAATTTAACCAATATTTGACCGGGAACGCAAGATTGGCGATTGCTGGCCGCAGCTTCTAGATCTTGGATGCTATTAACCGAATTTTTATTAGACTGAAGTGCTTGGGACGGTGACGGGGAAGGATTCGTGAGATCAAGCACAGCCAGGGTGGGCTTTGGACCGGTAAAAAGCAAAGCGAAAAAGGTAAGGAAAAATGGCAGAAAATGCAGCTTATTCTTTTTCATTTAATTTCCTTTTCTGGCTCGGTAATTGGGTTAATTTTGAGTACGATTGAAGGTAAAAGAAGCCAAAACAAACGGAAGAATAAGAAATTTAATATGGACGGCGGGAAAAACTTATTGTTGTCGAGAGCATTTGTCATGTAATTTTGTATTAGCTTAATAATATCAGCGGCTTACAAACAATCCACTAGGAAATAATATTTTTTACAGGTCGCCTCGGGAGATATTTCCCTGACTTGAACTTAATCTTAAGAGCTCCGCTCTTTTACTGCACTTTCTGAGTAAGTCCGAAGGTTCCGTTTGGCCTTCCTGAATATGTGGCATTTACAGAATAATTCCCTGCGGAATTATATTTTATTTTACAGGAAGCAAAACCATCCTCCGGAACGGGCACGGCGGCACACTGATCATTATAGAAATTAACGGTCCCACCCTCGGCAAAGTCAACCCGTGCCGTAATGGCAATAGTCTCAGCTACCGCAGAAGGATTTAAGGAACTGGTTAGTGACGTGATCTCTGGTTCTAGTTTAGGGTTAATAAAATCAACCACGCGCACTTCATCTATGCTGCCGGCGAAGTTGTATGGACCCGGACTGGTGAAAGCGCCAATCGTGATCCCAGGTGCTGAGGCTAAGCGCACCGCAGAATTTTGCGTCGCCTTATAACACAGCACGTCATCTAAGTAAAGCTCCACAGCTCCACTATTCTCTGTATAAATCAGCACACCCTTGTGCCAAACATTGGGCGTTACAGCGCAACCTTCTCGTTGGATTAAGTTCCAATCCCACTGCGTGCCGTTACCAACACCTCCGCGTAGATTGTTATCTCCTGATACTTCCAAACGGTAATAAAAATCCTGACCGGGTTGAGTGCCTCCCTGCAGGATGACCTGCTGATGACCGTCTTGGACGGTTTGCTTAAACCAGGCGCCAATAGTCATGGTGAACTTGGGGCCAGGCAGATTGGCTGTCAATTTCCCGTTTTGTCCATTCAGATTGACCACTCCCTTGCCTGAGTCAGAGGCAAACTGTGCCCCCTGCGGACTTAATGTGACTGGAGAACTTGGAAAATTGCCACCGGTATCTTTGGTTGGGTCAGCTGCGTCAAACTGCCATCGGCCTATGCTCCTTGGCTCCACAACGCTTAGTATAGTGGCTCCATCACTCTGTGAAGGTGTATTCTTTGAATCGCCGATGTAACCAGCAGAGATAAAATAGCCACCTGACGCCAATTGCTTGGTTTTACATTCACTTATTCCATTTATCAATGGCACCGAACCACAACCGGCAATGACAGAGCCACCGGAACGAAGGGTTTTATTTGCAAAAAACTTCACGTGGTCAGTTGGCCCATTACCCGTCACCTGCGCCCTAAATACCACTTCCTGGCCGACGGTTGAATGGCCGACAGAACTGCTCAACTGCGTTTGTGATTGAGTCATCCTGGGTTGAACAACCTGCGTCAAAATGCGGGTGGATTCCAGATGATCGCCGTCTCCTTTATAGATGGCCTCGATCTTACGATCCCCGGGGGGTAGATTTGAAGTGTTGCAAATGCCAACCGTCACAGGAACGCCTGAACATAAGAGTACGGGCGTACCTGTGGTGTTGTCTCTGAAATCAAAAACACCCGTGGGCGTAGAGCCGCTCGCGGAAGTTACACTGGCGCTGAATTGCACAGATTGCCCCTCCGTTGAAGGATTCGGGACACTGCCCACCGAGGTTGTGGTTTGCTTCTTGATGGACACATTCTCCACCACCTGCTCAACGGGCGAGCTTTCCGAAATATCATGCTTGGCATCACCGCTATATCTAGCAACCACATTATGTTTCCCCGCGCTCAAACCCGTGGTTTCGCAGCGGACAAAATCAAAAGTGCCAGCGGGATTGTCCGGAAATGGTTGTAGCGTAAGTGCAGCGCATTGCGGGACACTATTTCCCCCATTTGATAAATCCACAAATTGCACCGTACCCGTCATGTGGGTGCCATCTTCTGATTCCAGGATGGTTGGAAATACAACCTTTTGATTTAATTTAGAAGGGTTGGGCGTTGGAGGTTGAATGACAACCCTCGATGTGAACTTTTTGGAAACTCCTGGTCCATAAAGCTGTCGCACTTGCTCGGGAGTCAAGACTTTGTTATAGACCTGCACGTCATCCATCAAACCAGCAAAATTAAAATCTTGCGACTTGGTAAAGGCACCCACCGTGATCCCTGTGGTTGTAACCAGGTTCTTGGTGCTTCTTTCTTGAATGCAAGGGTTGGGATTGTCATCCAGATAAACGGTGGTTATTCCAGTCGCATTATCATGGGTCATTACGCCTAAATGCCAGGTATTGGGTGATACCGGGCAGCTGCCTTCTTTGGTTATAACATTGAAGTCCCACGTATTCCCGTCACCGACCCCGCCTCGTAAATTCTTCATAGCGCTTACTTCGAGACGATAGTAAAAATCCTCGGTGGCCTGATAACCGCCTTGCAGAAGCACCTGCTGATTACCCTGGCTGGTTTGCTTAAACCAGGTGGCAATCGTGATTTTGCCTGTGGCTGGGTCTGGCACGCGCACCTGCAGTTTGTCAGACACTGCTTTAGCGGTGGTTCCGTTTAACTGCAGAGCTCCGCCACTCGTATTATTGTAACCAGGAGATGTAAACCCTGCCCCACCAGACAAACTTAGCGAATTGTTCCCTTTCGAATCAACGGCTTTTGTTGGATCTTGAGGGACTTCGTCGAATTTCCATAAACCCAGAATTCCAGCATTCCCACCACTCCCACCATTCTTTATTAGCTCAAAATAATCGTCCAAAATTTTCTGGTCAGCTGTTGGTGGATTGATAAACCCACCCAGTACTGCGTGTATCGACTGATACAGATTAAGGGCTTCCTGAATTACAATTGGAGTAGCGTTACTCCTAATTAAGCGGAAATATTCATCAATGGCCGCCATGCCTGCCGCAATGCCCACCTGACTGTAATGAGCGTTCAAGATTTGTTGGTCTGCGGTTGGTGGATTGATAAACCCACCCAGTACTGCGTGTATCGACTGATACAGATTCAAGGCGTCTTGTATCACAATTGGAGTAGCCTTATTGACTAGTACGCGGAAGTATTCATCGATTGCCGCCTTGCCTGCCGCAATGCCCACCTGACTGTAATGAGCGTTCAAGATTTGTTGGTCTGCGGTTGGTGGATTGATAAACCCACCCAGTACTGCGTGTATCGACTGATACAGATTCAAGGCGTCTTGTATCACAATTGGAGTAGCCTTATTGACTAGTACGCGGAAGTATTCATCGATTGCCGCCTTGCCTGCCGCAATGCCCACCTGACTGTAATGAGCGTTCAAGATTTGTTGGTCTGCGGTTGGTGGATTGATAAACCCACCCAGTGCTTCGAATATCAATTGATATATAGTAAGAGCGTTTTGTTTCTGCAGTGGAGTAGCCTTATTGACTAGTAAACGAAAGTACTCATCAATTGCCGCCGTACCCGCTGCAATGCCCACTTGAGTGTAATGAATATTGACTGTATCTTTGTCGGCTTGGCTGAGTGTCGCAAAGATAGATTGATATTTGGCAATAGCCACAGCAGCACCCGCCTGATCCCCTCTTGATAGAGCGGCAAAATATTGATTAATGGCTGTTTTGGCTGCGTCAACTCCAGTATCGACTTTCTGTGTCACCAAACCGGAAGATTTACCATTTTTCGGGTCCCCCTGATATGCCGCAATGATGGCATGCCCTTCAGCTGTCGTCACACTCAAATCATTGACCGTGCAGGTGGCTTCATTGCCCACTAACGGGACCGCATCGCAATTGGTCAATGGGAATACGAGCCTGGTAAATTTCACCACTCCAGTCGGGGAATCGCCGGTTACTGTGGCAGTGAACCTAACGGCCTGACCGAAAAATGACGGATTTTCTGAACTGGTTACGGTGGTTGTGGTTGGCGTAAGCACATTCTCCACCACCTGTTCAACGGGCTGGCTTTCCGACTTATCATGCTTGGGATCACCGCTATATTTAGCAACGACATTATGCTTCCCTGCGCTCAAACCCGTGGTTTCGCACCGCACAAAATCAAAAGTGCCAGCCGGATTGTCCGGAAAAGGTTGTAGCGTAAGTGCAGCGCATTGAGGGACACTATTTTCCCCATTTGATAAATCCACAAATTGCACCGTACCCGTCATGTGGGTGCCATCCTCTGATTGCAGGATGGTTGGAAATACAACCTTTTCATTTAATTTAGAAGGGTTGGGCGTTGGAGGTTGAATGACAACCTTCGACGGGAACTTGGTCGGGGTCCCTGGTCCATATAAATCGGCAACCTCTTTATCCGACAATGCTTTGTTATAGACCCTCACCTCATCCAAACTTCCGGCGAAATTAAATCCCGGACTTGTATATGCACCTATGGTGATGCCCGGTGCCACAGCCAAATCTTTACTGCTTGTGGCCTTAAAACAAGGGAAACCATCAAGATAAAGGGCCGTCTGGTTCGAATCATTGTCATGGGTCAATACGCCTAAATGCCAGGTGTTCGGCGAAACCACGCACTTTTCATCTTCCCTGAATATAATGTTATTATCCCATCCGAAGGTACCGCCCGGTCCGCCATCCCCAACTCCGCCGCGCAGATAATTCTTACTATTCTTTTTCTCCGATACTTCCAACCGGTAAAAGAAGTCTCCCTGGGCGCCGCCCTGCACAATCACTTTCTGACGATCATTGCTGGTTTGCTTAAACCAGGCCGCAATGGTGATCTTATTTGCTGGACCAGTGAATGTTTGCGAAACGGCTTTAGCGGTGCTGCCGTTAAACTGCAGAGCTCCGCCATTCGTATTGTTATAGCCAGGCGTAATAAACATTGTGTCGGTCAAGCTGAGCGGATTTTTGTCCAATGAATCAATCGCTTGAGCTGGGTTAGGGTTTGCCTCATTGAACTTCCAACTGGCCAACAAACCATCGGGCACTGTGGAATCTTTATAGACATAAATATCCCCATCGCCACTGCGGTAGTCGGCCCACACAATTTTGTCGCCGGAAATATCAGGAGACGGGAAAATGACGGTATTGACATCGTGATAAAACGGAACGTTAATTGTAGCCACATCAGAATTAAAGCCAATGCTCCTTACTTGCCTACTTACCAAATCATAGGTATAAATATCCTTAAAACGGACCTGTACAGCCCGTAGAGGATCAAAGGGGTTTGAAAGAATAACGGCTGGGCCGCGTCGAACATCGGCCCATAGAACCGTATTTCCTGAAATCTTTAAATCCCGGGGTTCCGCCGGTGCTGAAACAATGACTTGAGGGGCAGTGGTGCCTATCTCATAAAGATTGATTTGAACTTTGGTGTCCAACCATCCAATATGATTTTCCGACATGGAAAGAGTGGGTAGAACATCCAAATAATCGATCCCTCTCAAAAGGGTTTGCGCGGCCCCGGAGGTGACATCAAAATGTATTAAGTCGTAACCACCCTGTATCCTGATCCAAGCCACTTTGTCGTGAGATATTGTAGGATTGATATCAAAGTCATCTCCTCCGGATAGTTGTTTCAACGTACCCTGACGCAGGTCATAAAGGTATACATAACCAAACTGCTCTAAAACTATATAATTTTCGGCAATGGAGAGTGAACCTACAGGTGCTTGATTAGGAAGAGCAATTCGTTTATGCTCGGTTTGTGAATTAAAAACATGTAAAACACGCCTGTTGTTGCTTATCGAATCAATCCACGCGATATTGTCCCCGAATATAACCACCGGGTGCGGAAGATCGGCATTTTGTTCCAACAAGGCATCCAATTGAATGATTTTTTCTGTTTTTGTCACCAAGTCGTATAGAACGATGTCATATTGGGCTTTATTGACAAGATTGTAGCCTTTGAAAAAGACCCTCACCACGCGGTTTCCTGAAATCGCAGGCTGAAGTTCTTGCGCGGCATTGTCCGTCATTTTCGTAACCGAAGGTGTATGCACAATTTGAGTCTGCGCGGTAAACTTTTGGCCGCCGAACGTGGAGGCCTCTAGCTTTATGCGAATAAGACCATTTGGATACAGGCCGCTTTTTAAAGTACCTAGCACCCCGTTGTTGACCGGCGTCATGACCGGTTGATCAATAGGAAGCCAATTGGAAAGATTGGCGACTGTCGAGTAAAAAAGCTGATAACTTTTAAAATCAGGGCCGCTGGCGGTGCCTACGATTGAGAATTCTGCCTCGGACGCAGAGTTCCAAATTTCCGATTGCTTCGGGCTGGAAATGGAAGCCCGTAAAACGGAATTGACATTCGCAGCTTTTGCCACATTGAGCCTTCCTACATCTAAGAGATCTGTCTGCGGATTAAAAACCTGGTCCGCGGATATTTTGATGGCTTGAGCCACGTCTTCAACAGAAAAGTCAGAATTAGGATGACGGCTGAGGATAACCGCCGCGGCACCCGCCACATGCGGAGCAGCCATCGAAGTACCGGCCAGTCGTAAATACTGAGTACCAACGCGAAGTACGTCCGGGCATATAAAATCTTTATTACAAGTTGACGAACGCAAGGAAAGAACGTCGAAAATAATTCCTGGAGTACCTCCGCCGGGAGCTGCGACATCAATGGTCAGGCCAAAATCCGAGAAGAACGCTCTCTTGTCCTGCTGAGTACTTGCCGCTGCCACAATCGGCTTTGAATCCGTCATATTCTGTGGGCTTCGATAGCCGACATTGCGATTGGTATTTCCTGCCGCAAAAACGACAACCACACCCTCTTTATGGGCATAACGCACAAGATCTTCCTCAATAGGGTTGCTGGGGCAAAAATCACACCCCAAGCTGAGATTAATGACATCCGCCCCATTGTCCACAGCATACTGAATACCTGCCGCCACCCCGTCGGTAGTACCTGACCCGTTGGCGTCCAAAACTTTAACAGACATAATTTTGGATTTGGGAGCGACTCCAATAATCCCGATACCATTATTGGCCACAGCAGCGATCGTTCCGGCTATATGCGTTCCATGGCCAAAATCATCCTGGGTATTGTTGTTATTGCCAATGAAGTTCCAACCCTCCGTATCGTCCATATGAAAGTTTTGGTCATCATCAATCCCATTCTTCTCGACTTCAGAGGCATTCTTCCAAATGTTCGCAGCGATGTCCGGATGAGCAGAGTCCACACCACTATCAATGACCGCGACCACAATATCTTTACCCTGGCCGCTGTCGCCCAAATCCCAAGCCAAAGGCGCCTGAATTTTGTCTAGTCCCCACAAATTCGAATAAGGCTGTCCAAACGCTCCGCTTTTACCAAAATATTCGTCATTGGCGGTAAAGACAGATTTTTGGATGTAATTGGCTTGACATTGGTCAAAAGCAGGGACTTGCCCGCAATCACGGAGCACTTCCGACATTTTGGCAGCGCTGTTCAATTTAATTTTCACATATTGGCTTAAATCAATCGCTCTGGCTTGGTTGATCCGGTTCCCTCTTCTAGCCATCCTCCTCATCATCGCGCCTTGGTTGGTTTGATTTCCCACCTTAAATATTCGGTTTACTCCGGTAATTTTGTATTTTTGAGAGAAGGCCCGCATCTCGGGCGAGGCATTGTTTATAGTGGCGGCCATTTGTTTTGGATTTGAGGCCAGTTGGTCCACGCTTAAATTTGAGTCGGACTTAATTTTTACAATAATTTCGCCCGGAACCACATTTTGTTCTTTCACTGCGTTTGCCTGCAATGATTGTTGGCTATTGTCCATGAAGGCATCCCTACCGCGAGCCTTTATGGTGGAAAGCAGACTTGGTCTTGATAATTCGGATGTCCCCTCAACGGCATAGCTATTGGAGGTGACGTCAAATGTCAACATCCCCACAAAAATAGTAAGTCCGACTAAGCCTAAAGTAGTCCTTTTCATTTTTTCTCCCTTTTTGTAGTGATTAAATATGGGTAAAACAGAGGAAATCAAGCGGTGAGCGGCAAATTTGTTTGTCAAACAAGGATGGAATGAACGCATATGTTCCTTCTTTAATAGTAGCAGTGGTTTATAGAGCGTCAATTTTAAAACAAACTATTTCATAAGTCAGGTTTTCCCACGTACCAACAAGTGAATACCGCTGCCACAAAGAAAACAACGGATATGTAGCTAACAATCGTGCTCCCAGCTGACACTAGCGGTTGTATCAAGTAACTGGCGAATTCCATCTCTACTCCTGTGTTTTTTGCTTCACCGAAGACCCCAGTGGCCAATCGGTACCGATGAACAATTTAGAGAGTATACCTTTTCATGCCTCATTAACAAGGGCTTGCCAGCCAAATTGAGTAACCGTTTCCTGCGCCTTAGAGCCCCTAAACCGTTATAGCCACCGTCTCATTAATTGCACATGCAACTAACCATAATGAAGGTATACCATATTTTTGTTGCATGTGCAAATTTATTTTTTCAACCTCCTCAACCCCGGGGGTTGGGGAGGTTAACGGAACTTATCGTATTTTAAGCCGATGTGGTGGATGAATGGTTTGAAGCGGTTGCTGTCGGAGAGACCCCTGTACTCACTGCCGCAGCGGTAACAGGCAACAAGTTTGGGAACCTTGCGGTAAATGAGCCAATCTATGAGGGCGAAAACGGGCAGACTCAGGCCATAGGTGATGGGGACAAGAACAATACCAACACCCATAATGACAAACCCTAAGACCTGATTAAAATCTTTGTCGGTATAAAACTGGCGGCACGTGCAGAGCGGGCAACGGTCCAAAATTGTCTCCACTCGATCGACCTTCCCCCACTCAGTTTGGCAATGCGGACATATCAGCGTACTGTCCGGGCTCAGTTCGAGGCGGGCATACTTCTTACATTGATCGCAGAAACGGGAAATGGTCGCCACAAACATCCATTTTACATAGGAACAGCGAATTTTAGTAAATAGTATTTATACGCTAAGTCTCCCAAGAGCACCGCGCTCAATAACACATACAGTATGCCGGTGGTGGCCTGGGTATTTTTTAATTTGAGGGTGCCAAAAGCAAAATACAAACCTGCTAATGGGAACAGCGTGCCGAAAAACAGGGCCACCCAAAGCATGAAACCATCCAGCGACATCATAAAACTCCATGCGCTCTCATCCTGGCCGTTGTACAAAAGGCGGGCGGTGGCCATATAGTAAAAGTCCCACAACAGCCGCAGCATAAGCAAAACACCAAAACAGGACACCGCGTTTTTTAAATGCTGTATTTTCAGCCCATGCACATTTAAATAAAAATGCCCCAAATTCATAGCGTAAAAACAGGCCGAGGTAATGAGGCCTGATAGTAACAAAGCCCCCAGGTGTGAGGAGGTGACTCCGGCGAATCCACTGGCCACCCAAGCGAAATACTTGATGCCGGCGAGGCACAGCCCGGTCACAACCCAAACATTGACCGTCTCCCGTTTCCAATAAAAGGCGGTTACAAACAAGGCGCAACCTAACCACAGAAGACCGGCATTTTTAAGAGCGGCATGGTCACTGACGAACCACAGGCCAATAATAGCCATACCGGCAATGACCACCGGGCAAGCCAGATGAAAACGGTGAAAATTGTGCTTGATGGGCTCTCGAAAGGTCAGCCAAAAACACAGCGGGTAAGTAACACCGAAAAGCAAAAACGATAACAGCGGGATTTCAACAAGCATTCTTACTTAGCAGGCGCTTCGGCCTGGGGGGTGGATTTCGCAGCGGGGGCTTGTTCTTCTTGCTTCATGAGCTCAGGATGCTCAGAAATGGTCAACAGGTAATCACGCAGAGCCTTGATTTGACGGTGCTCATCCCCCTCTAGAATGTCCGGAGGCCCTGACTCGTCGAAGTTCACCGGATCAAAATAGGTGGGCATTTTAGTGCCCGGAAGCAGCGCTGCCGGATTTTCCAGCCATTTGATGAGCCATTCCGGTTTTAAGCGCTTGGCAGCCAGGCCGAAATCAGGTGCCCAACTGTCCGGCGTCCCTCCCGGCATTTTGTCACCGACAATATGGCATTGGGCGCAGCCAAAAATCTCTTTGGAAAATAATTTTTCTGCGGCGGCGAACTCCTCTTTGCTGAGTTTTGGATGATACAGGTCGGTAAACGGAAATTGCGCATCGTCCAGGTAATTAAAATACTTAACGATCGAATTGAGCTGGTCGCCATGATAACTGTAGGTGGGCATGCGCACGGAAAGCCAAGGCCGAATAGGTGTGGGGTCGTGGAGAAATTCGTAAAGCCATTGCGCTTGGACCTTTTCTCCTTCCCCAATCAAATTCGGAGGAGAAAAACTAGTGACTAAAGATTTGGCATCGTTGGGGTCCTTGCCTTGGTGGGTAACCAGCCAATCCAATACTGACCCTTGGATAACGCCGCCATCCCCTTCGATAAGATGGCAGGCCTGGCAATTTAATTGGCGCACGGTCTTTTGCCCTTCATTGATAAAGGTCTTCTTGATTCCTTGATTAGGCATTTTGGTAATGTCGGGTTTATCTTTGACCATCCCTAAAATCACCGTCGTGATCGCTTCCGCTTCTTCAGGAGTAAAATAGAAATTCGGCATCTTTAAACGTTCCAGAGGCTTCAGTACCCGGCCGTGGTCAAAGATGCGCGGATCCAGCAACTTTTGCTCAAACCAGGACCGTTTGGAATGCTCAATCTTGCTGAAAGCAAAATCCAGCCGTTCAAGGCTTTTGGAACCCTCTTCCGTTAATTCTACCCCAATCGGTTTGTCGTGCTCAAACCCGGGAATGTTATGGCAGGAAAAACAGCCGTATTCTCTGATGAGGCGCTGGCCGGCGAAATTCAATTTCGCATTCACATCCATAGCCTTTAATTTTGCCTCGGCTGCCGCGAGCGGATCATTTTTTTTCAAGAAATCCAGCACCACAGTGTTGAGGATTTGCTCATCCACCGGCGGTACCGGCTGTTTGGTCACCGGCGACTCTCCCTGGGCCAGATAGGCGGCCATGTCCGCGGCTTCCTGGTCGGTCAAACGAAAATTGGGCATGCGGGTGTCGCCGTGATAACGGGTGGGGTTTTTAAGCCAATCATACAGCCACGCCTGGCTGGTTTTGCTGCCTAAGCCGATCAAATTGGGGCCGAATTCGCGGTGCAAAGTTGCCATGTTGCGGGGCTTCGTCTTTGTTTTGTCGGTTTCGACCTGGTGACACGCCATGCATCCGACCGACTCCACCAATTCTTTGCCCTTCTCGCCGTTGCCGGTTATGGCCTCTGCTTTGACGTCAAACGGTTTGCTGTTGGCAAACAAGAAATGCACCATGGAATTGATTTCCTGCTCGCCCCTTTTGATTGACTGCGGGTCGCTATTATTACTTTGATTGAAATACGACGGCATCCAAGTATTAAAGCGAATGGCTTTTGGGTTAGCAATCCAGTGGTACGCCCATTCTTTGGTGGTTTTAGCGGCTAAAAATTCCAAGCCGGGACCTGCCTTGGGCCAATCTTTGTATTTCTCAATGGTGTGGCAGCCGTAGCAGCCGGCCCGCTCAATCAAGGCCATCCCCAGATTCAATTTTTCAGCCCCCTTAACAACCTCTTGGGCTTGATGGCATTTGAAGCAACCGGCCTGGGTCATGCCGACGGGAAACATCGGATGTTCCCAGCGCTCCAGCTCGTGCCAGCCATATTTTTTCTTCCACTCGTGTTCCTGTTCGGCATTGCGGGGAGTATGCGCCGCGGAAATAAAGTCGGTGCCGCGGCCGCGGCCTTGATGGCAGGCCGTGCATGCAAATTGCTCCACAGGATGGGGTGAATTCTTATCCACGAACAGCTGCAAATTAGAATGCGACTGCAGCGGTTGCCCGACGTCCTTAAAATCCTCATTATCAATGCCTAAATGGCAGGTGGTGCAGCGGTCCACCCGTTGCACCTTCATAAAATTCACGTCTTCAGGAATGTCTTTGATGACAATTTGTCTAATTTTGTAATCCGGGTTGGCCAGATCAATGAGCGGCAAGTTCCGCACCCGGTCCGCCACTTGGTTGGCCACCGACATCTGTGCCAGGTCAATGCGCTTTAATTTGCGGTCCAGAATTTCCTTTTTCTTGACCGCGGTCAACCGTTTCTTGTCGACCTCCTTGAATTCTTTCTGCACATGGGCGATGGCATCGGTTTTGGTCTTTACCTCTTTTTGGGCGTCTTCCACCAAAAGCCGCAATTTGCCCACTTCATCATCCAATTTGTGCAGCCGGGCCTCCAATTTTTGGGCGTCCTTGCCTCCGGCCCAGGCCGTGGTTTCATATTTGTACTTAAGGGCATCCAGCTGAGCTTTGACAAACTGATATTTTTGAGTGTGCAGTTTTTCTTTGTCCTCGGCAGCCCCCAGGCTCTTTTTGAGCTCGGCAATGGAGCTGGTCTGGGTTTTGGATTTTTCCTGGAGCTCGGCCAGGTTTTTCAACACGCTTTGGTAGTCCTCGTTTTGGCTCAAGCCGGTCTCTTCCGCATCGAGCTTTATCCTGGTCTTTTCCACTTCCAGCTCACGGAACTGGCGCTGATAATCTTTCCATTGCCGGGAATAGTCTTTGGCAAAAATGCCGATTAAGGACACCAGCAAAATAATTGCGGCAATGGCAAAAATCTTTGCCAATTTATTAGGGTCGTAGTGGGACTCTGGGGGCAGTTGTGGGGGCATGCGTTTTTAAATCAGACGTTAAAAAAGAATTCCGGGACAGCAATGAGATATTTAATGTTAAAAAACCAGCGCAAATACATTTTGATGGGAAGCAGCAAAGCCAATAAGAGCAGCACCGCAAAGATGCTGTAACGCACCGTGCCGATCCGCTGATGCAAGTCTTTAAACCAGGTTTTGGCCATCACGGCCGGTAGAATGCCAAAATAAAACCCGAGGATCAAAAAGCCGGGAAGTTCCCGCAATAAAATATTTTGGGGCAGCCCCCGATTGAGCCCGATCATGTATATGAGCTCGGAAAGATTGATGTTGTTGAGCGCTTCCAGTTTGCTGTGGTCCCAAAACTCGAAAGGCCCAAAAAAGTTCCAGTTGGGTCCCCTTAAGAAAGTGCCGACGATGATCAAGAACACCCACAACACCAACCAAAAAAACATAAAAATATTGATGGCCATTTTGCGTTCTTGATAGGTGTAATATCCCAGTCCCTTGCGGTTCTTGTCAATATATGGAATGGCCATCATACCGAACAAAATCACCGACGGAAATACCACCCCGGCGATCCAGGGGTCAAAATACACCAGCATCTCTTGCAGCCCTAAGAAGTACCAGGGGGCCTTGGAGGGATTTGGTGAGACGGTGGGATTAGCCGGATCTTCCAAAGGAGCGGGCAAACCAATGGACCAGACCGCCAGCAAAGCCGATGCCAAGATAAGACAAATAAATTCAATGTACACGAGATCCGGAAAAACCAGGACCTTCTCACGGCTCTCGGCCCATTCTTTGGGCTTGCCGCCCTGGGCAATGGCCAAGTCATTGTCCCTCGCCTGGGACAGGGACAGCCATAAAAAAAACACCACCACAAAAATAAGCGCCACGATGGGCACATTGTCGGGTTTGAGGACAATCAGCCGGAAATTGGCATCGGTCAGGCCAAAGGCGAACACGAAAAACAGGAAACTAAAAATGGCAATGCCGCCCTTTTTAGTCCACAAACGGTCAACACCTAAAAAATTGTGGATGGATTGAAAAATCTTTACCGGCGGGAAAACGATCAAATATGAGAAGACCACCACCGTAAATAAAATATTGGGGGAAGCGGCGAAATTGATGAAATTTTTGATGGCGTCAATCATACGGTGATTTTAGGTCGGGCCGGAAATCCCTCCGTCTTTACGCACCCGCCAGAAATGGACGATCATAAAAATCATGATGATAAACGGCAGCCCGATGCAATGCAAAACGTAAAAGCGCAACAAAGCGCTCTCGCCGACGAAACGGCCCCCCAACATGGCAAATCGCGCATCCGAGACCGAAGTCACAAAATTAACATCGCCGATGGACAGCAATGCCGCTCCCGGCCCCCCCATCCCTATAAAAGGTGTGGCCCCGGCCATATTGGAACCGACGGCAATGGCCCAGATGGCCAATTGGTCCCAAGGCAAAAGGTAACCGGTGAAGCTCATCAGCATGGTCAATACGAGCAGGATAACGCCGACCACCCAGTTGAATTCCCGGGGCGGTTTATAGGAGCCGGTCATAAACACACGGAACATGTGCAGCCACACGGTAATGACCATCAAATGCGCCCCCCACCGGTGGATTTCGCGCATAATTCCCAGCGGCACCTGCTGACTTAAGTCGGTGACGTCGCCATACGCATACTCGACGGTGGGACGATAATAAAACATAAGCAGGATGCCGGTCACGGTCAATACCAGAAATATAAAGAAGGACAATCCCCCCATACACCAGGTGTAGCGCACTTTGACCGCATGTTTGGGCAAGCGCACCGGGTGCAGGTGCAGGAACACGCTGTTGAGCATGATCATCATGCGCTGGCGGTGGGTCGACACGGGAACGCCGGTGCGGAATATGGAACGATAGACTTGGGTGGTCTTAAATTTGTCGAAGAATGAAGGTTTGTTGGGATCCGCGCTCATAACACTCCTACACTAATATAAAGGAATCAGGGTCTGTCCATTCCCCTTTTTCCTGCTGAAATTTCTTGGTTTTATCCACAATGATATCGCCCTCATCCGAAAGCGCAATTTTAAACCGCTCCAGAGGACGCGGGGCCGGGCCCTCAAAATGAATACCGGTCCGGTAAAAGCCACTGCCATGGCAGGGGCATTTGTATTTGTTCTCCGCCGGCATCCAATTGGGGGTGCACCCCAAATGTGTGCAGACCGTGGACACCGCATATATTTTCTCTTCGTCGCGGACGACCCAAACTCCATATTGATCTTTGAACCGCTCGGAAACGGTATTGGGTTCATAGTCATCCGGCACGCCGGCCCGAAAGGACTGCACCGGTTCAAATAGGACGTTGGGAAATAAGAAGCGCACCACCATCGAGCCGTAGCCGCCCACCACCGCCGCAAAGGCGGACCAGCCGATCACGGACCATTTGATAAAGGAGCGGCGATCCATTTCTCCGGCTGGAGAAGTTGTTTTACTGACAGGACTTGTAGGTTTCGATGGGGCTGGTTGTGAAGACATTTTATAGTTTTTGAGGTGTTTGATTCAATGCTTGACGGGCCGTAGCCCGCACATTCATATTTTGGTCAGATGTAAACAAGTTTTCTAACCTGGCATCGATTTCCGGATCGTTCCACCCGGCGGAAGACTGGATGGCCACCTGCATGATCCGGCTCTTCTGACGGGGGTCAATATTGGGGAAGCCATTTAAATAATTGCGGTTGAGCAAACTAAGGATCACTTCCCTCCCACTTTTATCCCCCATCTTCGCCAGAGCAACGGCCGCATCCCAAACCACATTGGGCTCGGCATCCTTGAGCATAAGTTTTAGAGGCTCAGTGCTTTGGGGATCGCCGATATTCCCCAGGGCAATCACCGTAGCCAAACGGATACGGGCTTGCTCATGTTGCAAATATTTTAAAAGAGCGTCATTTGCTGAATTGTCTTTCAGTATACCAAGTGCGGTTATGATTGCATATAAATTTTCATCTTTTTCTTGGTCCAAATCTTTCATCAAGGGCGCGGTGAATTCTTGATTGCCGGCGCGGGCCATGGCCAATATCAAATACTGCCGCACGCGTTCATCGTCGTGCTTTGAGGATTCATACGCGGAAATCATGGCCTCGGTGAATTTATTTTCTTGAGGCACACTCGGGGGATTGGATAAAATGCGCGAGAGTTCAAAGGCCGCCTGCCAGCGTTTGGTCAAACCGCCGGTCTTGATGTCCCGCAAATAATCATAAACAGAATGTTTCTCCATGGTTAGAATCCGCACCGCAGCAAACAACAGAACACTGAAAACCGCCAGCAGAAAAGGCACCACGAAAAAGGAATGGACGATAACGCCAAAAATTCCTTTTTGCTCTTGAGGTTGTTGAGGATCGTAGGCCATGCGCTTGAGTTAAGCTGCTTTCTTTTTACGTTTTAAAGCTTTGGCCATGCGGGAGAGGGCCTCGGCCTTGCTGCGGCCTTCAGTTAAATGGCAGTCACAGATGGCGGCATAACCGCTGCGATTTTTAATTTTAAATGTTGTTATTTTCGGTGCCGGCATACTCACTCTCCTGTTGATACTTTCTTAAATCTTAGGAAGCGCTGGCGGCATCCAGGAGCAGCAAAACATTGTGATCGGGGCCAACCTCCAAAATGCCGCTGGCGGTGGTAAAAATCTGTTCGCTGCCGCCCTTGCGAACTTTCACTTTGCCGTCTTTTAAGGCAGTCAGCATAGCGGCGTGCCCGGAATAAACCTCAAAGCCGCCTTCCAGCCCCGGCGCTGACACCGAGTCCACCGTGTCTTCCAGGATTTTTCCGGACGGGGTGATGATGGAAAGTTGAAAACTCATAAAGTCTTGGCCTTGGCCATCACATCATCGATGTTGCCGACCATGTAAAAGGCCTGCTCAGGGATGGCATCGTGTTTACCTTCTAGGATTTCCTTAAAGGAACGGATGGTGTCTTCCAATTGCACGTATCTGCCCTTCATGCCGGTGAATTGTTCCGCAACATGGAACGGCTGCGACAAAAACTTTTGAATTTTGCGGGCCCGCTCGACCGTCAAACGGTCCTCTTCCGAGAGTTCTTCCATACCCAAAATTGCAATGATGTCCTGCAGTTCCTTGTATTTTTGCAAAATCTCCTGCACCCCACGGGCCACTTTGTAATGTTCTTCCCCCACAATTTCCGGCGCCAGGATGGTCGATGAAGAGGACAAGGGATCAACAGCGGGATATATGCCCAGCTCGGCGATCGGGCGCGATAATTCGGTGGTGGCGTCCAAATGCGCAAAGGTGGTGGCCGGCGCGGGGTCGGTGTAGTCATCCGCCGGGACATAAATGGCCTGGATGGAGGTGACAGAGCCGTTTTTGGT
Organism: Candidatus Omnitrophota bacterium; assembly: GCA_021731625.1. Classification (GTDB taxonomy): domain Bacteria; phylum Omnitrophota; class Gorgyraeia; order Zapsychrales; family Fredricksoniimonadaceae; genus JAKFXC01. The sequence continues at coordinate 12,466 of JAKFXC010000084.1, read as the reverse complement.
TGAGGTGATGCGCTCCTGCAGTTCCCCCATATCCGTTCCTAAAGTCGGCTGATACCCGACGGCCGACGGGATGCGTCCGAGCAGCGCCGAGACTTCCGCTCCGGCTTGGGTGAAACGAAAAATATTGTCGATGAACAACAGCACGTCCTGGTGCATTTCATCCCGGAAATATTCGGCAACGGTCAATGCGGACAAGGCCACGCGGGCCCGGGCCCCGGGAGGTTCATTCATCTGCCCATAAATGAGCGATGTCTTATCGATGACCCCCGCCTCTTTCATTTCTTTATAAAGTGCGGTGCCTTCGCGGGTGCGTTCCCCGACGCCGGCAAACACCGAGTAGCCGCCGTGTTCCTTGGCAATGTTGTTGATAAGCTCTTGAATGAGCACGGTTTTGCCAACCCCGGCCCCGCCGAACAATCCAATCTTGCCTCCCTTGCGGTAAGGCGCCAGCATGTCGATGACTTTGATGCCGGTTACTAAAATGGATGTGGAGGTCTCCTGCTCATCTACCTCAGGGGCCCGGCGGTGGATGGGCAAATACTTGGTGGCCTTAACCGGCCCGCATTCGTCGATCGGTTCACCCAACAGGTTCATAACCCGGCCCAATGTCCCCTCTCCCACCGGCATGGTCAAACCCCCGCCGGTGTTGGTCACGTCGGTGCCGCGGGTCATGCCTTCGCTGTTGTCCAAGGCAATTGTGCGGACGATGTTCTCGCCCAAATGCTGGGCCACCTCCAGGGTCAAATTGTCCTGTCGGTCGCTCAAATTCTTATTGGTGGTCTTTAAAGCCGTGCCGATGGGCGGCAGCGATCCCGAGGGAAAATAAACGTCCAGCACCGCTCCCAAGACCTGAGTGATTTTTCCTTTTGCTTTTTCCATAAACGTTCCTTTACTTTAGGGCTTCGGCGCCGGAAATAATTTCAATGAGTTCCGTGGTGATCGACGCCTGACGGGCCCGGTTGCGGAGCAGAATATATTTATCAATAAGATCAGCGGTATTTTGCGCGGCCTTGTCCATGGCCGACATGCGCGCCCCATGCTCACCGGCGGCGTTTTCCAGAAGGGTATAATAAAGCCGGAAATTCAGATACTTAGGCACCAAGAAATTAAATAATTCTTCCTCCGGAGGTTCATAAATGTAATCGGCAGAGGCGGCTTTTTTGGCCCCCTTGGCCACCTCTTCGGTGCTTAGCGGCAGAATCCTCTCGATCAGGGGCTCTTGCGACATCGGGCTGTTAAAACGATTATACGCCACATAGATGTCGTCGTATTCTCCCTTGGTGAAGGATTCAGTCAATTCCTTGGCCACACTCAGTGCGTCATTGAAGGTTGGTTTCAAGGTGATGTTTTCATAATGCTTCTTAACCGTCACGTGCCGGCGGAATGCCATGAAGGCCCGGCGGCCGCAAAAACTGTATTCGACTTTGGTATACTTATATGGCATATCACTGCTCCAGCGACGGACCTTGCGGATTAAATTATTATTAAAACCGCCGCAGAGACCTTTATCGGAAGAAAAAACCACCACCAGGGCGCTGCTTTTGGCCGGTTTGGCTTTCATGAGCGGGTGCTGCCCGCCCGCCGACGAGGCCAGCCGGCTGATCAAATCATTTAACCGCGCCGCGTAGATTTGGGCGTTGGATTGGGCCATATACGCGCGCTTGAATTTGCTGGCCGAGACCATTTTCATGGTCTTGGTCATTTTGCGCGTGTTTTTCAGCGACCCGATTTTTTTATTAAACTCTTTGATGCCGATCATGCTTTAAATGTCTGTTTGGCGTCGGTCAGGATTTTGTTGAGGGCTGCCTTGATCTCATCTGTCATGGCTAGAGTTTTATCAAACAATTCCACATAGTCTTTGTGTTTGGTGTCCAATTGCAACTGGAGATATTCTTCGAAGGCACGGACTTTATTGGCCGGCAAATCATCGAGGTAGCCATTGACGCCGGCATAGATGATGGCCACTTGCTTGACGACCGGCAAAGGCACCCGGATACCCTGTTTGATGATCTCCATCAACCGTTTCCCGCGGTCGAGTTGTTTGCGGGTGGCGGCGTCCAAGTCGGAAGCAAATTGCGAAAAGGCCGCCAGCTCCCGGTATTGGGCGAGCTCCAAACGCAAACTTCCGGCAGTTTGTTTCATGGCTTTGACCTGCGCATCCCCACCCACGCGGGAGACCGATAACCCGGCATTGATGGCCGGACGTTGGCCGGCATTGAAGAGGTCCGTATCCAAAAAGATCTGGCCGTCGGTAATGGAAATGACATTGGTGGGAATATAGGCCGATACGTCGCCGGCCTGGGTTTCGATGATGGGCAATGCGGTTAAACTTCCCGCCCCCTTTTTATCACCCAATTTGCAAGCTCTTTCGAGCAAACGGCTGTGCAGGTAAAAAATATCCCCAGGATATGCTTCACGTCCAGGGGGACGGCGCAACAGCAGCGAGAGCTGGCGGTACGACTGAGCTTGTTTGGTCAAGTCATCATAAATGATCAAGGCATGCCGGCCGCTGTCGCGGTAATACTCCGCCATGGCACAGCCGGAATAAGGCGATAAAAATTGCATGGGCGCAGGATCAGAGGCAGTGGCGGCGATGATCGTGGTGTACTCCATGGCGCCGAATTTACGCAAGGTTTCAAACACCTGCACGACCGTGGAGCGCTTCTGGCCGATGGCTACGTAAAAACAAAACACGCCCTTGCCCTTCTGGTTGATGATGGCGTCAATCGCGAGCGTGGTTTTGCCGGTTTTGCGATCACCGATAATGAGTTCCCGCTGGCCCCGGCCGATGGGCGTCAACGCATCAATAACTTTAAGGCCGGTCTGCATGGGTTCGTGCACGTTCTTACGGTCGATGATACCGGGGGCTTTAAGTTCAATTTGGCGCATTTCACTTGATTTCATGGGGCCCTGACCGTCGATGGCATTGCCTAAGGCGTCCACAATCCGCCCAAGCAAGCCGTCTCCCGCCGGGACAGAGGCGATCTTACCGGTGCGTTTGACCTCATCCCCCTCTTTGATATGATAATCTTCACCGAAAATCGCCACGCCCACATTGTCGGACTCCAAATTGAGCGCCATGCCTTTGATACCGCCGGCAAATTCCACAATTTCGCCGGCCATCACATTGTTTAGGCCATGCACGCGGGCAATCCCATCGCCGACATTAAGCACAGTGCCGATTTCATAGGTGTGCACCTTGCTTTCAAAATCGGCCAGCTCCCTTTTTAGAATTGAACTTACTTCATCGGCATTTAATTGTGTGCCCATAATTACGCCTCCAAAACTTTTTGCTTGTATTCCTCTAATTGGCTTACAAAACTATAATCATGCAATTTTCCGGCGATCAAAATGCGAAAGCCGCCCAGGATATCTTTGCGGATTTGCCATTGCGCGGCAATTTCTTTGGAGTACTTGCGGCCCAATTGCTGTGTCATCCGATCTTTTTGCACCGGCTCCATCGGCAAGGCCGTCTGCACGTTCGCCCGCAGCCGGTTCATCGAGCCCAAATACAATTCATCAAAGGCCTCCACCATACCCGCCAAAACATTCAACCGGCTGCGCTGGCTGATGAACAATAAAAACCGCTCGACCAACGACGGAACTTTGCCGGCAAACAAGGCCTTTAAAACTTTTTCACGCTCTTGGGCGCTCAAAATCGGATTGTGGGTAAATTCATTAAATGTGGGGACCTCCTGCAGAAGACTGCCTATGGCCTGCATACTGGCATAAACCTCGTCCACATTGCTCGACTCCTTAGCCAGGGCGAATAAGGCCCGGGCATACCGCATGCTGATTTGGCTTTGGCTCATAATTGTGGTATGGCCGCGTCCACCAGGCGGCGGTTTTTATCGGTGTCGGAATTTTCCTTCAGAATTTTACCGGCCAGGGCAATGGCGATATGCACGCTCTCCTCTTTTAAGGCCTGCCGCACATGCTGGCGCTCACCCTCAATTTGGGCCTGAGCGTTCTTGACGATCTCCTGGGCATTTTGCTTTGCTTTGGTCTCAATGCTGTGCGCCAAATCCATAGCGGTCTTGCGGGCATCGTCGATAATTTGCGATGCCTGAGTTTTGGCGTCATTTAAGATCTGGGCCTTGGTCCCTTCCACCTGCGCCAGCTGGGCCTTGGCCTTGTCCGCATCGTCGAGCGATTGCCGGATGTAGTCCTCCCGCTGCTGCAGCCCTTCCAGAATCGGCTTCCAGGCAAACTTCTTTAGGATAAACAACAGGATAAAAAACGTCACCCAGGTCAAAATGACCATCGTCACATCTGGGGTCAAGATGTTTGTTTGTGCTGCTGCAGAATGTTCCATACAATCTCCCTGATGTTATTTATTGAGCGCCATGAAGCAAATAACCAGAGCAAACAAGGCCACGCCTTCGACCAAAGCAGCGGTGAGCAACATGAAGGTCTGGATGCGGCTGAGTTGCTCCGGCTGGCGGGCAATGGCTGTAATGGATGAAGCACCGATAAGTCCAATGCCGATCCCGGCACCGACGGCAGCGATACCTGCGCCAATGGCGGCTAACCCTGGGTCTAATTGCATATTAAGTCCTTTCTTTGAATAAGATTATTAATGACTTGGATGATAAACCTGACCGATAAAAATGGCTGACAAAAACGTAAAGATATACGCCTGCAAAAATGCCACCAAGACTTCCAGCAAATATACAAAAATGGCCATGAGCACCGCGGGCAGCGCCGCCACCCCCAGCACCACTACCAACCCTAAGATAGACAGGATCACAATGTGGCCGGCAAACATATTGGCAAAAAGCCGGACGGTCAGGGCAAAAGATTTGATAAAAACGCTCATCACTTCCAAGGGCGTCAGCAAAATGAGCAAAGGCGCCGGAACTCCGGGCAAAACAAACAGCCGCATGTATTTGATCGGCCCGTGTTTGACCAATCCGCCCCCGGTCATCAGCACAAAGGTCACGAAGGCCAACGCCCCAGTGACGCTGATGCTGGCAGTTGCAGTGGTTGGGAATATCGGGATGAGGCCTAATATATTAAGGAAGAGAATAAAGAAAAAAAAAGTCAAAAATATAGGCGTCAGGCGTTTGCCGTCTTCTTCCCCCAAAAATTCAATGGCTAAATCATTGCGGATATGTAGGATAAAGCCTTCCAATAAATTGGTCAGGCCATGCGGCACCCGGTCCTTTTTGCGGTATAGAAAACAAAAAACCACCACGCATATGACTGCTCCGAGGATCAAAATCAATTTCTGTATGGTTAGGAATCCCGGTAAATGGATCGGCGGTAAGAACGGCAATTGCCAGATGTTCGAGTCGGTGATGTGATGCATGATGTATTTATCTAACGCGAAGGGTTCGGAAGAGCCAGGAGCGGACATAGGTCGTATATTAAGTTATAAATACTAGCAGCGCAAGTAAATATGTAAAAATTAAGAATTGCGCCTGAGAATTTTCCAAAGTTCGTAGGCAATGAGGAGTGTGCCTGCCCCTATACCCGTCAAGGTCCAGCGGTAACCGGTGCCAAATTTCTGGTCGGCAAAGTACCCCACAAAAAAGCAAAACAAAAACTCGCCGATCATGGTCCAGCCGAAATTTAGAGCGGCATTGTTTGGCGGTGGATTTTTCTTATCTTCAGGCATGGGTTTCAAAGTAGTCGGAGGTTTCTAAAGACTTTAATTTCAAAATTTTATCGTCAAACTCCGCCATTTTTTGGCGGATGATGGCTTCCACCTGCTGCACCGCCACCTGACGCTTTTGCATATTGGCACTCACCACCGCGTCCAAATCGTCGATCGAGCGCAAATGCACCCCTTCCATCGTTCCCACTTGAGGATCAATGTTGCGCGGCATGGATATATCAATCATGACCAACGGACGTCCGGCCCGCTGTGGCAATACTGTGCTCACCTTTTCCTTGTCTAAAATGTAATGCGGCGCGCCCACCGAGCAGAAACATAAATCCACTTCCGCCAAAATCCCTTTGATGTCCCAGAACGAAGCAGCAATGCCCCCGTATTGCTGGGCCAGGCCTTCAGCCTTCTCGCCGGTGCGGTTCATCAAGTAAATTTTATTCAAACCTTTGGTGTTCAAATTTGCTAAAGACAATTCCCCCATTTTACCAGCCCCGATGATCAAAACTTTTTTGCCCTCCAGGGACCCTAGGATTTTTTCCGCCATTTCAATGGCTGCCCAGCTAATCGACGATCCGCCGAAACTGATCGGAGTTTCACTTTGGGCCTTTTTGCCGGCCCGAATGGCAATGTTGGTCAAAATATTAAAATAGCGGGAAATAGCCCCGGCAGAGCGGGCCCGCTCCACCGCTGCCTTCACCTGCCCCAGGATTTGCTTTTCTCCCAAAACTAAAGAGTCCAGCCCGCTGGCAACCCGCAACAAATGTTCAATAGCTTGGGATTCCCGGCGGACATAAAGGTATTTCGCGACTGGGAAATCAAATTTGCTTTTCTTAATTTTGGCAATCAAATCCACTATGAAATCCGTAGGCAGTGAAGCGTCGGTCGGTTTCAAATACACTTCAATGCGGTTGCAGGTCGAGAGGATAAACGCTTCACTGACCGTAGGATGGTTCTTAAGTTCGCAGAGCAGCAAATCCGCTTCCAGGTGGTTTAAATAAAATTTCTCGCGGATTTCAATGGGGGCGGTTTTGTGGTTAAGGCCGATGATGAGCATTTTTAAACTTTAACAAAATTCCAGGATGCAATCAATCTTTACAGTAACTTTTAAACAACCCGATAAATTTCGAAGGATTGTTGAGTGGTCCCAAATATTCCGTGGCCCCGGCCCTTTCGCTGGCATGCTTTAAAAATTGGACTTCAATCATCTTGGCCTGGATCGTATAATTGTCATCCGCCTCGGAAATGGGGCTGTAATAAGTCAAAATGGCGGTGTTGGCCAATTCGGGCACTTTCCGCATGGCCGCGATGGCATCATCGGCCTGCATGTCCGCCATAAACAAATCCAGGATCACAATGTCCGGGATAAACTCTTTGGCCTTGGCCACCAGAAGACTTCCCTGCTCCATGTACTTGGCGGCAAATTGCGGCACGCCTTCGCACACGTCCCGCACCTGCTGAAATAACAAAGGTTTGCTACAATGGAACAGGATTTTGGTTTTTTGCACATGCATGATCTTGGCCCTGCCCAGCAAGGCATTGCCCCGTTCCAAAACGGCCGCCGGCTGGAAAGGTTTTTGGATAAAGTCCTTTACGCCCAAATAACGGAACGAGTCCTCCACACTGGATTTGGGCTCGGTCAGGACAATAATCGGTATGTCTTTAAGAAGGGTGTTGTTCTTGACGCCTTTGCAGAATTCAAAGGCGCTGAGTTTGGGAAGATTGATGTCGCAGATGATTAAATCTGGGACGCGTTTGGCGGCGATCTGCTGGGCCTGCTCTCCATCGGGCGCTGGGAATACCTCAAAACCGGCCTTGCCAAATTCCTGGCGCAACGCCTCCTGTGTCTGTGTCTCGCTAGCGGCAATAAGGATTCTGTGCATAATAAAAAAGACCCAATCATTATAGCAATGATTAGGTCTTCCGCTCACAAATTTCGGGTTATTTTTTGAGTGGTTGCATCTTAAGCAACGGCCAGATCCCCGCCACCGGCAGAGACGCCATACGGTATATGACGGGGGTCAAACTATTAATCCCCTCGCGTTTGACCCGCTCGATCATGGCCGGGTCAATGCGCATTTGGACACCGGTTCCTTCTTTGCGGACAGACATGCCCAGGTCGGTGGTATTCAGATCAATACCGCCCGCAGGTCGCGCTGTCCTGGCCTGGTTTTCTTCCGCACTCATTGCCCCATCACTAAGTTGCTGCTCGAGGGCACCCAAAAACTGCTGCGCCAACCCTCGGTCTTCCCGAAAAGCCAACCCAAAGAAACCCCACAGCCTATCTGCGGATAATCCGAATGTGCCTTCACTACCCCTAAATCGGATTAAGGAGGCGCTATTTTCTTTATTACCCATCATTCTATATCTGCTGAGGGACAGCAAAGAACGGCCCGTCGGGTCAAAGAAAATCCAATCGCTGTCATCTCTATAGATGCGGCCGCTCTTCTTCATTTCTGCAACGACGGATGCTATGCGGGTTTCTATCTTCGAGTCCTGAATTTCCTGCTTAGCATCGGCAATTCTTTTCTCCTTTATGGCATCCGGTCCTTCTAAACGGTCTATAGGTCCGCGCGGGACCCTCCAATCCGGCACCCCCATTGCCTTATCAAATACATCCAACACCTCACGGAGTTGTCGCTCAACTCTTGATAACCTACTCCGTTCATGGTCTAACAAAATTTTTATTTCCGCCGCTATAGGGTCATGATCCTCAAAAGCAAGCCGAACGCCCTTTGGCAACTCTATTAACAAGTAGGATTGCGAACCCGGCTTTGTAAAATGGAAGTCCATGCTGGTTCCCACTTGCTTAGACGAGGACAACTGATTAAGATACGATAAAATGCGGTCCATGTTGCCTTCGCGCGCTCCAGGGGTACGTATGGTTACAATGTCCTGGTCGTCACTGAATTGCAACGTTCCTTCGCTGTACATCGTATTTAGATGGATGACTGGATTTTTTACCGGTTCCGCCAGCGACTGCAGAATCCTCCGGTCCTCGGCAATATTTTCTCTTTGTGTCTTTAAGAAAACTAAAAAAGCGGCCTTCATAGATCGGGCATCTATTTTAAGCTCGTCATAAACTGAAGAATCGACACCGGCGATCTCGTCCAATTTTTCTACGACAGCCTGGTAAAATCGGGGGTTGGCTCTCTCAACGTCGTACTGATGAACCGAACCGCTGGGCCTTAACTCAAAACGCACATAAGGGGCAAAGGCTTCCCTTAATTCCGACTCAATTTTAAAGCTCCGGAAACGAAAATCGTCAAAGCTGTCAACCGTGATGTCCCGCGAATCAACCCCGCGCTGCCTCAATACCCGTTCTATCGTCGACTCAATCCGCTCGGCCTGGTCGAAGGCAAGAAGGGCAGGACCGCTCCTTACCGCTCTAGGATTTTCACGCCCCAACAAATAAAGCACATACGCATTAATCTCCCAAGCCCTCTTTAATAAAGTAACGTCTTCTGATCCAAACACTCTCTTGGAGCCAAGAATATTGAGTAAATCCTTTAGATTGCCATAATGAAAATGCGGATCTTCCGAAGTAATATGATGGCCAAAAGATACCGCTTCGTTAAAAAGATAGTCGATATTTTCCGGCCTAAGTCTTCCGTAAGGATTTAATATGGCCACTAAATTGGTGAATTTATTTTCAAACTTGGTGTACAGATTGACCAAACCGGTGACCCCTTTTAAGACGCCGGTCATGGCCAAGTCGTCATGCCGAACTGCCACATCTCTAAGAGCGACTTGCAGTCCTCCAGAAAAATATTTTCTGGGTGCAGCCACGTCTTTAGCGCGTGTCGCGTCTTCCCTAATATAGTTAAACACCCCTTTTTTGTAGGCCTGCAGATAACGCTCGTAAATCTGTGCTTTAATATCTCGGTCTTCCAAGTCAATACCCTTGACTCTGGACTGGCCGGCGTAGACATGATTGAGTAAAGCGGCTTTGAGGTTTGTCTTGTACCAGGTGGCTAGAATGATGGAATTGAAAATTTGCCGCAGTTGGGCAAAATGTTTTCCCGTATTCACTTCGTTTTCGATTTCGGGAAGGATGATCTCGCGGACAACTTGAGAGCTGGTAGTTCTATTCAGGGACTTGGCCTTTTTGTGGTTCTTATCAAGCGCCAGGTAATCTTCTTCCAACATCACCTTCAGATGGCTGCTGGTTACAAATACGGTTTGGCCACGTTCAAAGACCTCCGCCTTATCCGCCATGATCCAGACTTTATTAAAAGTATTGACGGGAATTTGGACGCTGCCGTACACTTGCTGGGTCCTGGCATGAATTTTGTCCCAAAAATTCTTTCCTAATTCTTTCTCCGGATAAATCAGCGATGCCGTAAGTTGTTTCAAAATGTAATCCTGGGCGAGCATGTCCCGCCCCATGTCGGTTTGGCTCAAGGCCTGGGGGATGATTTTATCGTTTTCATAAGGCGACAAATTGACCCACAGGTCCTTCTCAGGGATGGTCAGCGAGGCCAAAAAATACTTGATGAGTTTCTCACCTTCCTGTTTCAAAGCCTCTCCGCCGAGTTTGTCGTGGCCAATATCGACGATAAAGTCAAATAAAAAAGGATTATCTTTGTGAATGGTCAACCCTTTGATCATGGCTGGCTGAAAGGCAGAACTTAAATGGATCATGGTGCCTGGTTCGGGAAGGCCAAGTAACGGTTGGCTCAAGCATGGCGAGATAGGAATTACGGCCGTGCTCATGAAAACAACAATCAGAGATACGCTTAAAAACGGTTTGGGCATGTGTAGGGTGCCTTCAAAGTTACTGGTAAACATCAAAAAGTTTACCATGCCTTGACGAGGGAGTCAAACCGGAGGGCCTTGAAAAAAAGACTGCTTGGCTTGCTCTAATTCTTGCGGAGTGTTGACGTTGTTCAACCAATGGGGGTCTCGCTGGGCGATCAATCGTGGGTGTGATTTGATGAGCATTTTCCGAGGACACTGAATGCCTTCCTGCAGAAGCCGTTGCACCACTGGGGCAGCCTGCGGTTCCCAAATCGCGCATAAGGGCTCCGGCAATTGGTCGTGCGTGCTGATAAATGCCGTGGCTATTTTGCCGGGATCACGTTCGGCGATAAGATAGGTCAGCGTCTCCGAGGTTACAAAGGGCAAATCGCAGGCGAGTACTAGCCAGGCGACTTTCGGATAAAGGGTCATGGCGGAGAGAATGCCAGACAACGGCCCCAGGTTGGAAACTTCAGGCAGGTCAAAAATATGCGGCCTGCCTTGAGGCATTTGGTCCGGACGCAGCGATACAAATACTTCGCCGCACACCGGCGTTAAGAGGTCAAAGGCATAGTCCAGCTGGGTCTTGCTGTGCAGCTTAAGCAAGGCCTTGTCCTGGCCCATGCGAGTGCTACGGCCGCCAGCTAAAATAAGGCCGTAGAGGGTGTTTGATGGTGCTATCATATTCTATAAACCCATCGGCGCGGGCCACGGCCGCGAAATCGCCGGACCCGCCTGACGAAATGACCCGTCCGTCTTTGACTGGCAAGAATTGCACGAGATTCGATGTTTGCTTGGGTACATTTTGGACGGCAATTTTTGGGGGTGTGCATTTGAGCCCAGCCCGATGGGTCAGATACGGCAGCACATAACGGTAGGCGCACACCAGCGTTGAGACGGGGTTACCGGGCAAGGCAAACACCGGCTTTTGGTCTTTAGTCATACCGAACCAAAATGGTTTGCCGGGTTTCTGAGCCACTTTGTGTAATAACACCTTCACTCCAAGTTCCGCCAATACTTGCGGAACATAGTCAAATTTTCCCGCTGATACCCCCCCGCTTAAGACCAAGATATCGTATTGTTTCAGCATGCGCCGGATTTGGGCGAGCATGATGGACTTATTGTCCGGCAAAAGCACCATTTCGGGTCTTGCCAGGCGGTTTTGCTTGAATAAGTTCTGCAAAGCATAGGAATTGGACAAACGGGTTTGATGGGTTTTGATCGGCACACCTACGTCCACCAATTCATCGCCGGTGGCGATGACGGCGATCAAGGGCCGGGCACTGACTTTAAGATGCGTTTTCCCCACGGAAGCCGCCACCCCGATATGCGGGGCCAACAAACGAATGCCTTTGCGCAGAACAATGACGTTCTTTTTGGCGTCTGCCCCTTGAGGCCGGATAAATTGACCGGCTTCGCATTTGGCCCCGTCTCTCATATGGGCGATGTGGCCGTCCATGCGGATGTCCTCGATAGGGATGATGCAATTGCAGCCTTTGGGGACTGTGGCGCCGGTCATGATCTGCACACAGGCAAGGCGGTTCTTTAAAACCACTGTGGGCTTACCCGCGGCGATTACGCGCTCAATCGGAAAGGCCCGCAGGCCCTTCCGCCATTGCGCATACGAAATAGCGATCCCGTCCATCAATGCTTTATTAAAAGCCGGCTGATCGCGGTCAGCGCGTATGTCTTCGCGCAAAATTCGGCCGCCGGCTTTAAGGATGGGGCAGGATTCCATCGGCCCTGGCTTAACGGTGCTCAAAATAATTTCTTCCGCTTGGGAAACTGTAGTCATAAGAAGTAGGGACAAAAATAGGGGCCAGCCCCCTATTTCTTCGATTTTTAAGAAATAGGGGGCTGGCCCCTATTTTTGTCCCTACTTCTTCGTCAGACATACGGCGAGGAAGATTATCTCACAGACAACGTAGATAAGCAATGTATTGGCGATGCCGGAAGTAAAACCATACGAGTGTAAGCCAATGCTTAGCAGGTTGACCCCGAACCAGGCCCACATGACCACGATCATGCCCAACACCGTGCCTGCGGCCATTCCAGCGGGACCGATCATTGTGGCAAGGCGGGCATGAAACAGCATGGCACTCCAGAGCACAATCA